>JADFQH010000306.1:0-351 GCA_022561895.1 Methanobacteriota archaeon
GGATCGCCGGTCGTCCCTGACGTGTAGTTGATGGTGATGATCTCGTCCTCGCTCATCTCGGGCCGGTCGTACTCGCCGTCCCGATCGAGCAGCTCCTCGAACTCCTCCCACTCTCCGTCCGTACTGCTCGCGTCGTTCGAGATGAACAGGTCAGTCGGCACCGAATCACGAACGGGTTCGATCTTCCCTGCGTGTTCGTGGTCCGCAATCACTGCTTTGACCCCCGCATCGTTCAGGATGTATTCGAAATCGTCGGGAATCAGTCGGTAGTTGAGCGGGGTGTGGATCGCGCCCAACTGCATGATCGCGTAGGCCGCTTCGAGGTGGTAGTGCGTGTTTGGATCCAACACG
>JADFQH010000306.1:361-3456 GCA_022561895.1 Methanobacteriota archaeon
AGCCGATCGGCGGAGCACCGCGAGACGTTCGCCGCGGAGATGCGCGAGCGTCTCGGACTCGACGTCGACCCGGTCGCCCAACTCCTCGTAGGTGAATCGCTCGCCGGTGGTCGCCACCACGGCCTCCTGATCGCCGTAGTGCCTGCGCGCCCGGTCCAGAAAGTCCGTCGTCAGCAGTGGCTTGTGCATCATTTGGTTATTATCACAAATAGTCATATACGTTTTCGTCTGCGGACGGGTCGATCTACCGGCTCTCGAACGCCTCGACACCGGCTTCCGCGACGGTCACGTCCTCTTCGGGCGAGCCGCCGCTTACGCCCACCGCTCCAACGATTTCGCCATCGTCTTCAACCGGAACGCCGCCGCCGAAGATTATCAGCCGATTGTCGTTGGTCGTGTTGATCCCGAAAATCGGCTCGTTCGGCTGGGCGACTTCGCCTATCTCCTCCGTCGACATCTCCATCGCAACCGCCGAATACCCCTTATCCTGTGCGATGGTGATACTCGCGAGGATCGCCCCGTCCATGCGGCGAAAACCCACGAGATTCGTCCCGCTGTCGACGACCGCGATACACATCGGAACGTCGATCTCTTCTGCTTTCTTCTGTGCTGCCTCGATAACGGTCGTGGCCGTCGATGCTGATACGTCGTTCATTGTGTTAACAAACCTCGGTTGGAGTGCGCGAGTGGAGTATTTAATCATGAGGGTCGAATCGACTGCCCCGGCCCTGCTTCTGCACTGCTGCTCTATAGTTGCACAACTACGATTTATGTTATAAAAACTTACTTTCGTTTTTTATGAAAAGAAATATAGCGCCGGATGAGAGTTGGTAACGTGAATCATGAAAGAGCATCGGACGGACGGATCGGGGGCCGTCGAACAGCCGGGGGCGAAGCGATCGAAACGATTCGAGGCGCTCGATAACCGTCCCGTCAACGAGGACGGGTTCGCAAAGGAGTGGCCGGAGGTCGGACTCGTCGCGATGGACGGGCCGAACGATCCCGAACCGAGCGTGCGTGTCGAGGACGGAACTGTCGTCGAAATGGACGGCAGGGAGCGCGAGGAGTTCGACTTCATCGATCACTTCATCGCCGATTACGCGATCGACAGCGAGCGTGCGGAGGAGGCGCTTGCGGCTGATACCGTCGAGTTCGCGCGGAAGCTCGTCGACGTGCGGACGCCGCGAGAGGAGATCGTCGAACTCGCGACGGCGATGACCCCCGCGAAACTCGCGGCGGTGGTCAGCGAACTCAACACCCTCGAGATGATGATGGCCCTCCAGAAGATGCGAACGCGAAAGACGCCGGGCAATCAGGCCCATGTCACGAACGTCAAGGACCACCCAGTTCTGATCGCCGCCGATGCCGCAGAAGCCGCACTCAGAGGGTTCGACGAGATCGAAACCACCGTCGGCGTCACCCGGTATGCCCCCTTTAATGCGCTGGCCCAGACCGTCGGCGCACAGGCCGCCCGCGGCGGGATGCTCACCCAGTGCGCTGTTGAAGAAGCGACGGAACTCGAACTCGGGATGAAGGGGTTTACCGGCTACGCCGAAACCGTCTCGGTCTACGGCACGGAGTCGGTCTTCAAGGACGGCGACGATACCCCGTGGTCGAAGGCGTTTCTGGCGTCGGGATACGCTTCCCGTGGCCTGAAAATGCGCTTTACCTCCGGCTCCGGCTCGGAGGTGAACATGGGTCAAGCGGAGGGAAAATCCATGCTCTATCTCGAAACCCGATGTGTTCTCGTCACGAAGGGGTGTGGCGTCCAAGGCCTACAGAACGGCGGCATTAGCTGTATCGCGATTCCGACTGCGGTTCCCTCCGGCGTGCGTGGCGTCCTCGCGGAGAACCTGATCACGACGATGGTCGATCTCGAAGTCGCCTCGGGCAACGACCAGACGTTCTCCCACTCGCACAAACGCCAGATGGCTCGGACCGTCCCCCAACTGCTCGCGGGGACCGATCTGATCTTTTCGGGCTACAGTTCGGTGCCGAACTACGACGACATGTTCGCGGGATCGAACTTCGATTCGTACGATTACGACGACTACAACGTCATCCAGCGCGATCTCAAGGTCGACGGTGGGCTGCGTCCGGTGGACGAAGCGGACGCCATTCGCGTAAGAAACACGGCCGCAAAGGCGCTTCAAACCGTGTTCCGGGATCTCGGCTTCCCGCGGATAACTGATGAAGAGATCGAGGCGGCGACTTACGCCGACGGCAGCGATGACATGCCGGATCGCAATCAGGCAGAAGATTTGGACGCGGCGAGCGAACTCATGGAAAGCGAAATCACGGGGGCAGATATCGCGACGATCCTCGAGGAAAACGGCTTCGAGGAGATGGCGGAAAATCTATTAGGTATTCTCAAAGAGCGGGTTTCGGGCGATTATCTCCAGACCTCTGCGATCCTTGATGAGGAGTTCAACGTCATCAGCGCCGTCAACGACCCGAACGATTATCAGGGACCTGGAACCGGCTATCGGCTCGGCGGCGAGCGCTGGGAGGAGATCAAGGACATTCGCCAAGCGTTCGATCCGGAGGAGATCTGAGATGAGCACAAGCCAGAAGCCGGAGCGAACAGAACCAACGCTGACGCTTTCGGAGACGGGCGAGGCGACGCGGGGAAGCGAAGCCGATGAGGTCGTTATTGCGATCAGCCCGCAGTTCGGCGCTCAACAGGACTCGACCATCGTCGAGATCCCTCACGCGGCGGTGCTTCGCGAGATGATGGCAGGAATCGAAGAGGAGGGTGTCGCTTCCCGTGTCGTTCGCTTCTTCGATACGACCGATCTCGGGCAGATCGGCAGTCGTGGCGCGAAGCTGAGCGGATCGGGGATCGCGATCGGCGTCCAGTCGCGAGGGACGACCCTGATCCATCAGGAGGAGCTGGTCCCGCTCAACAACTTAGAGCTGTTCCCCCAGTCCCCGCTTCTCGAAACCGACACGTTCAGAGCCATCGGCCGGAACGCGGCACGGTACGCGAAAGGAGAGTCGCCGTCGCCCGTTCCGGTCGAGAACGACGCGATGGCCCGACCGAAGTATCAGGCGCTCGCAGCGGTGTTACATATAAAAGAGATGGAATCGCTCGA
>JADFQH010000307.1 GCA_022561895.1 Methanobacteriota archaeon
CGGGCGGCCACGAACTGCTCGTGCGGGTCGAAGCGGCCGGGGTGAACCCCGTCGACACCTACTTCCGCGGGGGATCGTACGAACCCTACCAGCTGCCGATGACGCCCGGCTCGGATTTCTCAGGGATCGTCGAAGCCACGGGAGAGGGAACGCCGGGGTTCGAGGTCGGCGATCGCGTTTTCGGTACTGGTCTCGGTAAGGATCATCAGGGAAGCTACGCCGAGTACGCACTCGCGCTGACGGATCGCGTGGTGCACCTCCCTGACGGAGTTCCGTTCGAGGTCGGCGGCGGGGCGGGCGTGGCCGCCGTGACCGCTTGGCGCGCACTGATCGACCATGCCTCGCTCGAACCCGCAGAAACGTGTTTGGTTCACGGCGGTTCGGGCGGCGTGGGTCATGCCGCCGTCCAGCTCGCCGCAGCGACCGGCGCGGAAGTGGTGACGACCGCCTCACCCGACAATCACGAGCCGTTAGAAGACCTTGGCGCGGACGCCGTCTTCGACTACGGGCGCGATGACCTCGAAGAAGTCGTCGCCGAGTACGAACCGAATGTGATCCTCGACCACCGACTCGACGAGTATCTCGATTTCGACGCGGCGGTCGCCGCACAGGGTGCGCGCGTGGTCGGGATTGGGAACACGGATCCCCAAGCTGGCTGGGAGAACGTGCCCGCCGCCCGCGCGAAGGAGCTCCGGCTCCAGCTGATGAGCATGTTCAACACGCCCGATCTTGCCTCGGTTCTCGACCGCCTCGCCCGGCTCATGGTACGGGAGGAGCTGACGATCAGTGTCGATCGGAGCTACTCACTCGATGAAGCGGGCGAAGCCCAGCGAGCAGTCATGGAAGAAAGCTTCCTCGGCAAACTCGTGATCGAGCCCTGAGGATCAATCGCCGACGTAGTACCACATCGCGTTGCCTTTCGCAATGTCGGGACAGGCTCCGAGTCCGGGTTTGACGATCGTCTCCCACCAGCCCCCGTCGGGAATGGCGTACCCACCCGGATAGCAGGGGTAGACCTCGCGGATGAAGTCGCTCCGGCGGGCGCTGCCCTGGCCGGTGAGGTAGTGATACGCCGCAAGGATCGCCTGTCGTCGCTCGGTCTGTTCGGTCCCCGTCCCCGGAATATACCGGTCCTCGACGAGTCGCCGGATCCGATCGGGAACGTCACGTTTCGGGAGCCGAGGCCGGTCGGTTTCGACGACGATCCGGCCGTTTCCGAAGATGGCGATCGAGCAGTCTTTGTATCGGAACGAAAAGCGTTCCTCATCGCCTGCTTCCTCGAAATGCGCGCGAATTACATCGGTGTCGACGATCGACTCGAGTGGGGGGACGAGATCCATCGGCGCTTCGTCTCGTGCGGCGGCGATGGCCGTTGTCACGGAAACGATCGGTGAGGTGTCGGTGGCTGGCGGGTGGTGGGTTTCGTGTGTGGCGTGTTCGGGCCGCCCGGCAGTGTCGTCCCGTGACATGATCCTATTGCTCCTGACTGCCTCGCCGCGTAAACAGCGTATCGAGACAGTCCGGCTCGACCGCAAGTTTCGCCGTTCGGTGCTCCCAATCAACGGTCACCAGCTCGGCATCGGCGAGCTTCGGCAAGCATGCGTGATAGAGGTCGATCTCGACGAGGCGTGCGTTTGTGGGGTCTCGACCTTCGGGATGACGGGCGTTCTCGGTTGCGGCGACCCGGCCGGCGATCGCCTCGACCGAAAGTGTGTCCTCGGATTGGAGCGCCCGCAGAACGGTTTCCTCTCGGGAGGTGGCTGCAACGGTCGATCCCGATCCCTCGATCTCGACGACGCGATCGAACGCATTTCCGATGAGAGAAAGGGCGTGTTCGTCGTGGTCTCGGGGGTCGACTCTGACGTACGCGACCGCGCCAGTCATCCGGAGGCGCTCTGCGAGTGATTCGATGAAGGTGATCGTGCGTTCGACTCCGACGTGCTCGATCACCGGCGTCAGCGATTCGAGCCAGATTACGGTCCCCTGATCGGTGTGGAGCCACTCGGTAATATAGAGGTTGATCGCAGTGTAGAGTTCGTCGAGATCGCTTGGTCGCTCGACTGCCGTTAGCGGAAGGTCAACCAGTTCATGACTCGACGGATCGCGTTTCATCGGGTTGATCGGCGTGCCGAGCCTGATCGCGCCGGTTTTCTTCGGCAGTTCGCCGAGCTGCTGTTCGCAGGCATCGATCCAGCAAAGCGGATCGAGACGGGTCGTGATCGCGAGGACGTTCATCGACCGCGGATCGCGCTGGTCCCAGATCGGACCCCACGTCTCTTCGGACGGCCCGCGGAGCAGCACCGTCGACGGACCGCCGTCGTCCTCCCCAGTTCCTCCCGGTGTAACGGAGTGCGAGGTCTGCATCATACCAGTGTGTCGACCGCGACCGGCAAGTACCTTGTCTTTCCCCAACCAGTATCGACCACTGGATAGGTCATGCGGTTTATCCTCCATCGAGAGGGACGGATCGAAGAGAAACCGATGTCCGAGATCGTAAGCGACGACTGGTCCGTTCGGTTCGGTACAACAACTCGTCAGTTGTCGGATTCGCGTGAGCGGTTCGCTAGCTATTGGCGGTCGACTTTATTCGTCTGGCCCTCCAATGCGAGAACATGTCCGTGAGCTTCGATTTCGAGGGACAAGTAGCACTGGTCACCGGCGCGTGCGGCGCACTCGGCAGCGCGGTCTGCAAAGCCTTCTCCGAGGCGGGCGCGACCGTCCACGCGACGGACGTGGTCGATGTCGAAAGCGACGACTCGCTTCTCGATTCCGACCTCGTTACGTTCCATCGGGGCGACTTCACCGACGAGGACGATGTCGAGCGCGTCATCGAGACGGTAGTAGACGCTGCGGGCGGACTCGACTATCTGGCGAACGTCGCGGGCACGTGGAAGGGCGGCCAGCCGATCGACGAAACCAGTGTTGAAGAATTTCAAACCCTTTTCGACATCAACCTTACAACCGCGTTTCTCGCCTCGAAACACGCCCTTTCCCATCTGCGCGAGACGGAGGGTGCGATCGTCTCCGTGTCGGCGCGCTCCTCGCTTTCCGGCGGCGAGGGTGACGGCCCCTACCGAATGTCGAAAGCCGGAATTCGCCTGCTGACCGAGACGCTCGCCGAAGAAAACACGGGCACTGTCCGGGCGAACTGCGTCATGCCGAGCGTGATCGACACGCCGATGAATCGAGAGATGATGTCCGATTCGGATCACGAGAAGTGGGTCGATCCGGCCGACATCGCGCGGACGATGCTCACGTTGTGTAGCGACGCGACGAGCGTCACGAGCGGCGCTGCGGTGCCTGTATACGGGGAGGCATAGCACTGCTACCAAGCAAAGCAGTCCACTTTTCATCGTCTCATTACGCGTCAATTCACACGTCAAAAACGAACAAAAACCTGGTATCTACAGGTTTTCGTCAATCCAACCCGCAAAGTCCTCCATT
>JADFQH010000308.1 GCA_022561895.1 Methanobacteriota archaeon
AGATAGGACGACTCGCCCCTGGTGGCGTCCCGCGGGATGCTCGCCGTTGGTCAGCGTTCTCACCCGCTGCCATGCGACGTTGTAGACCGCCAGCGACACTGGCCCCGTCTGCTCCAACTCACAGCCGATCGTCGTGGCCGGATTGAAGTTGCAGGGTCAAGTCCCCAGGTCCACGCCGCCGCTGCCGGGTCAGCGGCAGGAGAGAGGTGAACCAGATGGGGGCGCCGACCGAGGGGGTGGGTGTCTGCCTCAGCCCCGAGTACATGCATTGCCGGTGCGATTCCCGCAACGCGTTCAATGAGTCCAGTGCAGACCGGAGGATCGACTCGTCGAAGAAAACGCGCACCGGAATGCCTCGTTGCCGGGCGTTGTCCAGAATCCGATCAGCGGCTTTGTTGAAACAGAGTTCCGCTGGGAGAGGCGGGATGACTCGCACCGACTTGCCGATCAAAGTTCAGATAATAACTCGTGCTGTCACCGCGCACCAGCCAGCAGGCTAGAACAGGTGGTTTCAGGGGTTCCCCGCCTCTACGCCGATCCCGGAGAAGCCCCCCGCCTTCAAGCAGGCGGTGCGGATCGCCTCCTCCGTGGGTGCTCGAAAACGAGAGCGGATCGAGGAAGAAGCAGAGAGCGCGGAAATCCGCGTTCTCAACCCGACCTACGTCGAAGTAGAGGTAGAAAATGAGTGATCTGAACGCACAGAAACGACTTGCGGCTGACGTTCTGGACGTTGGCAAGAACCGCGTCTGGTTCGATCCGGAAGCCCAAGGCGAGATCGCGGACGCGATCACGCGCGACGAGATCCGCGATCTCGTCGCCGAGGGTACGATCCAGTCGAAGGAGGCCCGGAACAACTCCCGCGGTCGTGCGCGCGAGCGACAGAAAAAGCGCGCCTACGGCCATCGGAAGGGGGCGGGCAAGCGCAAAGGCAAGGCCGGCGCGCGCCAGAACGAGAAGGACCAGTGGAAAAACCAGGTACGAGCACAGCGACGACGACTACGTGAACTCCGCGAGGAGGGCGAGATCGATGTAACCCAGTACCGCGAACTGTACAACAAATCACGCGGCGGGGAGTTCCGTAGCGTTCGATACATGATGAACTACATCGAGAACCAGTACGGTGAGAGCTAATGGCAACAGGACCACGCTATAAGGTGCCGATGCGGCGTCGGCGCGAAGTTCGAACGGATTACCACCAGAGGTTGCGCCTGTTGAAATCCGACAGACCGCGGCTCGTTGCTCGACCGAGCAACAAGCACATCAGGGCGCAGCTGATCACGACCAGTCCCGAGGGTGACGAGACCCTCGCGAGCGCTCATTCGAGCGATCTCGCGGAGTACGGCTGGGAGGCCCCCACGGGCAACCTGCCTGCGGCCTATCTGACCGGCCTGCTCGCTGGTAGACGCGCTATCGAGGCGGGGCTCGAAGACGCAGTGTTGGATATCGGCCTTCATACGGCGACGCCCGGAAACAAGGTGTTCGCCGTCCAAGAGGGCGCGATCGATGCGGGACTCGATATCCCACACAACGACTCTGTACTAGCTGAGTGGGACCGAACTCGCGGCGAGCATATCGCCGAGTACGCAGAGAATCTCGACGAGCCACTGTACAGTGGCGAGTTCGACGCAACGACGCTTCCCGAACACTTTGACGAGGTTCGGGAGACCATTATGGAGGACTAACAATGGCACGAAACGACGGATGGGAGCCAGTAACCCGGCTCGGCCGGCTCGTCCGCGACGGCGAGATCGAGACGATGGACGAGGCGCTGAATTCGGGCCTCCCTCTCAAAGAGGTCGAGATCATCGATCAGCTGCTGCCCGGTCTCGAAGACGAGGTGCTCGACATCAACATGGTCCAGCGGATGACCGACTCAGGTCGGCGAGTGAAGTTCCGCTGTGTCTGTGTCGTCGGCAATCGGGACGGGTATGTCGGCTACGCGGAAGGCCGCGACGATCAAGTGGGTGGAGCCATCCAGAAGGCGATCGGTATCGCGAAACTGAACATCATCTCGGTCGAGCGGGGAAGCGGTTCGTGGGAGGATCGTGCGGGCGGGACCCACTCACTGCTTCGCAAATCGACGGGCAAGGCCGGATCGGTCACCGTTACGATCCAGCCCGCTCCAAAAGGATTGGGGCTCGCCGCAGCAGAAACTGTCGCCCATATCCTTTCGCTCGCCGGTATCGAGGACGCCTGGACGAAAAGCCACGGCAACACGCGAACGACGCTCAATCTCGCGAAGGCAACGTTCAACGCACTCGAAAACGCCTCACAGTCACGAACGCCCCAACACGTACTCGAACAGCGCCAGGAGGTGACCGAGTGATGCAAGCGATCGTCCAGATCCGAGGCGAGGTCAACATGAGTTACGACGTCGAGGACACCCTCTCGATGCTCAACCTTCATCGAGTGAACCACTGTGCGCTCGTCCCCGAACACGAAACATTTAGAGGAATGATCACGAAGGTCAACGACCACGTCGCCTACGGCGAACCGAGTCAGGAAGTGATCGAGACGCTGATCCGGACGCGCGCCGAACCCGCGGAAGGCAGCGACGAGATCGACGACGAGTGGCTTTCGGAAAACACGGAGTACGACTCGGTGGAGGCGCTCGCTGAAGCGCTGGTCACAGAAGAGACGACGCTCAGAGAGCAGGGACTCACCCCCGTACTTCGGCTTCATCCGCCGCGTGGCGGACACAACGGGATCAAACACCCGACGAAGGAAGGCGGACAGCTCGGCAAACACACCACCGAGGAGATCGACGATCTCCTCACCGCGATGCGATAACCATGACAAACAAGAAACGACGCCAACGCGGCTCGCGAACCCACGGCGGCGGCACGCACAAGAACCGTCGAGGAGCCGGTCACCGTGGCGGACGCGGAGCTGCTGGCCGAAGCAAGCACGAGTTTCACAACTACGGCCCGCTCGGCAAACACGGCTTCAAACGACCCGAGAAGGCACAGGACACCGTCCTGACGATCGACGTTCAGGAGCTAGACGAGGACGTTTCGCTTTTCGTCGCCGACGGCCTCGCAGAGGAGCGAGACGACGGCTACGCGCTCGACGCGCGCGATCTCGTCGAGGACGGCCACGAGGCCGACGCCGTGAAGGTGCTCGGCGGCGGGCAGGTCCGAAATTCCCTCGAAATCACCGCCGACGCCTTCTCGGCCTCGGCGGTCGAGCTCATCGAGGAGTCGGGTGGCGAGGCAGTCGTCACAGAGCGCGGGCAGATCGACGAGGAAGAAGGGACAGAAGGCGAATCAAAACCGGAAGATATTGAACCAACCGCTGAAGAAGCGTAATCAATGAGCTGGAAGGAAGCCGCGGAACCGGTTCTCACTCGAATGCCGGGCATCACCCGCCCCGAGGGACACGTCCCGTTCAAACGCAAGATGGCCTGGACCCTCGGTGTGTTGCTCGTGTACTT
>JADFQH010000028.1 GCA_022561895.1 Methanobacteriota archaeon
CTCTCTTCGGGGGACTTCGGCCGGGCGTCGGTCACCGTTACCGTCGCGCGCCAGCCCGCAGACGCCTCGATATCGTCCTGCCAGCCGTCCTGGATCTCCACGTCGGCAAACTGGACGGTGTCGCCCGGTCCGAGATCGATATCGGCCTTCTCGCTCCACAGGGCGACCCGGATATCGCCGGTTTCGTCCTGAATCCGAACGTTTCTCACCTGCCCCTCGGAGCCGTCGTCCCGGTCGAACGTTCGCTTGGGGTCCGCGGAGCGGACCACGCCGCCGATATCCGCGACGTCCTCGATCTCCAACTCTTCTATTGGTGTTGTCTGGGCGACGTACTCGATCTCTTCTTCTATCTCCTCGATCGCGCCCCGATTACCCACATGAAGTTCGAGATCCCCGTTTCGCTCGCGGACGTAGCCGTCGACGATCTCGACGGACTGTCCCGCCGAGAAATTTTCGACTACGTCGGTGCGCTCGTCCCAGAGGGTGATCCTGATTCGCCCCGTTTCATCGCCGAGCGTGAGGTTTGCGACTCTTCCCTCAGAGCCGTCGTCGCGGTCGAACGTCCTGACTGCGTCCGTCGCAAGGACTTTCCCTTGGAGGTTCACATCGGAGAGCCCCATCGAGAGATCCGAAATCCGATAGGCGTCCTGGATCTGTACGTCGACTTCGGCGTCGGGGTCCTCCTCCGCTTGGCTGACGCTGACTTCGAGCCCGTTGTAGCCCTCCTTTGGACGACCCTTTACTCGGAGCACTGTCCCAGGATCCATCCCCTCGTCTTCGATCGCGTTTGCCTGTTCGTCCCAGAAGGCGAGTCGGACGGAGCCGGTCGCGTCGGCGGCCTCGACGTTGATCACCATCCCGTTCTCGTCCTCGTCGTCACGTTCGAAGGTGCGAAGCTCGCCGACGCCGGTAACCTTCGCGAGGAACTTTACCTCGTCCATCCCCGGCTCGATATCCGAGATGCCGGTCACCTCCTCGTCGCGCAGCTCGTGGGCGATCAGCATCGCCGCGGTCTCCTCGTCCGCGAGCCCGCCCATCTGTTCGACCTTCTCGCTTACTGCTTCCTCGAACTCCTCGAAAGAAACGTCGGTATCGAGGTCCGCATACACGTCCTCTATCGCGCCCATCCTTCTCGAAAGGGTGTCGTGGCGCGCGCATAAGCGTTGTCGTTGCCCACTGATAGCGGCGCAGGCTGGCGATTAGTGAATCCAGTCGCGCTAACGCAGCTCTCTGATTCGCTTCACGTTGTCCTCGCGCGGCTTTGCGCTCGCGGATAAGTATAGGGATTATCGTCGCCAGCCGAACAATTTCTCATTTGCAACTGATCCACGTCGCTCGGTTAGCGAACAGGCGATCTATGAGTCTCGACGATAATCCCTATACCGCTCGCTATTCCGAGGCGCGCGTTAGCGCATCACCACGCGCGAACGGCTCGCGGGACTACGTCCCGCACTGCTCAGCGAACCACGGTCACGGGAACGGGCGACCGGCGGGTGACCGTTTCGGCGACGCTGCCCAGTAGGACGCGCGAGGCCCCCTTTCGGCCGTGGCTCCCCATGACGATCGCGTCGATTGGGTTCTGTTCTGCGTACTCGATTATCTCGTCGGAGGGCTTGCCGTTGCTCGTCGTGGTTTCTATACTGACGCCGTGTTCGTCGGCGATCTCTTTTGCGTGGGCGAACAGCGCTTCGACCTCGTCTTCGTCCTCCCTGTCTTCTTCCCGTTCGCGCCACGCAAACCCCTCGCCGTAGGTTGGTTCGTAGATGTGCAGCGCGATGAAGGTGGCGTTTGGCCGGGAGTCAAAGGCGAACTCCAGTGCCTCGGTTGATCGATCCGAGTCGTCGATCGGAACGAGGATCGTTTCGGTCATAGCTGTCGGTAGGACGGCCCGCGGCAAAAACACGGGGGCTGTCTGTGCTGTGTTTCTGTAGAATGCGGCGCGATGGTCGGTGCGAACGCGGTTGCCACGTCAGACGACCGCGTTCGCGGGGCAGGGAACGGTTGGTTCACTTGAGAGCAGCCGTCCAGCCGGATGGCTGCGCCAACTGGCGATACCTGGTGGTCATAAAAAATCGCGAAGCACACACGCCAGTGTATGCTGAGGGCTTTCGGCGGGGGATTCATACCCCTCGGACCCGTGGCATGAACAGATATGGATCTCCGCGTTAGGGGTTCAGCCCCGCCCTCCCCGTTTCTCAGTGCCCGCGACCTCTTCGAGACCGAGTACGACCTTTCGCTCCCCGTCCGCGTGCAGATCCGCGAGGACCCCGACGAGCGCACGTGGACCGCCCACCCCGGCGAGTACCACGTGCTGAACGTCTCGAAACAGGCCGCCACGAGCGCGATGGCCCGCGAACTCGCCGTACACGAGTTCGCCCATATGCACAGAAACGAGGCCGAACACCCCTCGCACACCCAGTCGACCGAGGAGGCGCTGTTTCTCGGGCTGGCCGGAAAAACGATCGAGCGCCGCAAACTCGCCCACTGCTATCAGATCGCGAACCACATGAAGGACATCTACGCGGACGACATCACCCTCTCGCTCGGCCCTACCGACAAACTGGTTGCGTTTCTCGAATCGGGGCTAGCGGCCGCACTCGCCGACCGGCCCGCTCCACCCCAACCGGGTTTCGAGCGGATCTCTCCGGGTGCGGACCCCGAGATCACCGCCGTCAATGCCGCGTTCGCGCTCGCGCTGGTCGAACGCCACGCGCTCGTTTCCACGGAGCATCGCCTGTATGACCTCGCGTATGCGGCCGCCCGCGACGCCCCCGGAATCGAGTTCGAATCGTTCAAACGCCGGTTTCGTGATCTCGCAAGCGATCCCGACGAAAGCGAGTATCGCCAGGCGCTCGTTTCGGTGACCCGCAGCTACGCGACCGGCCATACCGGAGCGCCGACGGACTGATCGGGTGCGCCGTAGGTACTCGACTTTCGGCTCGCCGAACGACCAAGTAGATCGTACTACTGACAGTACGTGGTGGAAGGAAGCCATCCGGCTACGATGACATCCTCCGAACGTCCGGCAGTCGAGAGGAACTATATACTTCTTTACGATCTGCATAGTGCTTGAACAGGCCAGCGAGTAGTTTATAGACGAGCGCGTTCGACATGTCTTAGTAAGGTGGGTAGGGATCGATGATACATACAGCAGTATCGTCAGCGCGTCGTCGCTCGATGGCGGGGGTCGCTGACGAAGCAGTGGTTCGATTCGCGCGGGATTCGCCGGTCCTGATACGAGGCGTTTCCGTCAGGCGGATCGGCGCATGAGTCGTGTTGTGAGCGTCGTGCTTCCGGCGTACAACGAGGAGGCGACGATCGAGGAAACCGTCGAAACGACGATCCGCACGTTAGAGGGATTTCTCCCGAACGACGGGTTCGAGATCATCGTCGCCGAGGACGGCTGTGACGATCGAACCCCCGAGATCGCGAGCCGTCTCGCCGAGGAGGACCCGCGGGTTCGGCATTTCCACGGCGAGGAGCGCCTTGGACGCGGCGGCGCGGTCGAAGCCGCCTTCCGTGTCGCCGAGGGAGAGGTACTGGTCTTTTTCGATACCGATCTCGCGACCGATATGCGCCATCTCGAAGAGTTGGTCGAGAGCATTCGTACGGATGGGTACGACGTAGCGACCGGCTCACGGTGGATGCAGGGCAACGAGGCGGATCGCTCGCTGAAGCGTGGCGGGGCGAGTCGCGTGTTCAACGGGCTGGTCCGAACCGCGCTCCCCTCCGATCTCAAGGACCACCAGTGTGGATTCAAGGCGTTCGACCGCGAGACGGCCTTTGCGCTCTTCGATGCGACTGAGGATTCTCACTGGTACTGGGATACGGAAGTGCTCGTTCGTGCCCAGCGGATGGGGTATCGAGTCAAGGAGTTCCCCGTCGAGTGGACCGAAGAGGGCGACACGAAAGTCGATTTTTCGAGAGATGTCCTCGATATGGGCGGTGGGGTCGGGCGGATGTGGTGGGAGTACTCGGTCGACCCGCGTATCACTCAGCGGACGACGATCGCCGGCGGCGTGCTCTTTACCCTCCTGCTCATTGTTTTCGGCGCGCAGTTTTTCGATCCCTACGAAGTGCTCGCGCGGATGGCAGAAGCCGATCCTCTGTTGATCGCGTTTTCGGCGCTCGTCTACGTGGTCTCACTGCCGCTCATGGGGGTTCGCTACCGGGACATTCTTGCAGAGCTTGGTTTCTACGAGCGGGTCGACTTTCTGACCGGTGCGGTGTTCATCAGTCAGACCGGAAACGTCGTGTTCCCGGCGCGGGCGGGCGATCCCATCCGGGCATATATCGTCAAAGCGCGGCGCAACGTCCCCTATCCCTCGGGCTTTGCCTCGCTCGCCATCGAGCGGGTGTTCGATCTGTTGATGGTCACAGCGCTCGCAGGAGCAGTCCTCTTGGGATTCGCCGCGACCGGCGTCACGAGCGTCGGCGGGCTGTACGCCGATATCGTCGGCTCCGGCATGGAAGGAAGCGGCGGAGCCGCCCTCGTCGCCGCCCTGACTGTTGGACTGGCCGCGTTCGTGGCGGTCGCGCTGATCGTCGTGAGCGTTCGAACCGACCGCAACTACGTGCGCGCGTTCGGTGACCGACTCGGAACGGGGGCATCCGCAGAATTCCTCATCGAGATTTCAGAACGGTTCGTTTCGGACATTCAACTGGTGGCGGGCAATCGACGGGCCTCCCTTCGAATCGCCGCGAGCAGCTTCGCCATCTGGACCATCGATGTGCTTGCCGCGATCATCGTCCTGCTGGCCTTCGGTGTCGAGATCGCACCGCTGACGCTGCTCGCGGTCGGCTTTTTCGCCGTGAGCGTCGGTAACTTGGCGAAAGTCCTTCCGCTCTCGCCCGGTGGAATCGGCATGTACGAAGGAGCCTTTACCGTTCTCGTCGTCGCGCTGACGCCGATCAATGCGACCGTTGCGCTGGGCGCGGCGATCGTCGATCACGCGATCAAAAACGGCGTCACCGTCGGTGGAGGAGTCGTCTCGATGCTCGCACTCAACGTCTCCCTTACGACCGCGGTCGAAGAGAGCAAGGAAGCACGCGACGTTGCGACCGATTCGGATTAACGTAACCACCCCATGACACGAACTACGACGGATACTGTTGGAATCGTCGGCGGCGGAATCGCCGGACTGGCCGCGGCCCACCGACTCCAGCGCGCCGGCCACGATGTACGGATCTTCGAAGCGAGCAGTAGTATCGGAGGGTTGGCTGCGACCTACGAGACCGCGGGCAACCCCATCGAGAAGTTCTATCATCACCTCTCGAAATCCGAACACACCATCGTCGAACTCGCTTCTCAACTGGGTCTCGGGACGGCCGTCGAGTGGCGCGTCGGCAAGAACGCCTACTACGTCGACGGCGAGGTCCACCCGCTCGATAAACCGTGGGAGATCCTCGCGTACCCCCACATGAGCCTCTATGACAAGGTTCGCCTCGCCCTTCTCACCAAGGAGATCGACCTCCGGAGAGGAGTTCCGAAGTTCGACACCTACGACGATATCGAGGCGTTCGAGGAGATGCCAGTAAAGGAGTTCATCGTCGAACACACGACGCGAGGAATCTACGAGAACTTCTTCGAACCCCTGTTGGACGCGAAGTTCGGCGACCGAAAGGACGAGGTGAGCGCGGCGTGGCTGCTCGGAAGGGTGAAGTTCCGCGGCGAGCGCGACCTCCTGCGCGGGGAGATCCTCGGCTACTTCGACGGCGGGTTCGCCCGGCTGATCGACGCGCTGATCGAGGCCGTTGGAAGAGAAAACATCACGACCGGCGCGCGCGCGACGGATATCGAGCTCTCGGGTGGACAAGCGAGGCGGCTTGTCACGGAGCGCAACGGCGAAAAAGAGCGCCACGACGTCGATCACGTGATCGTCGCCGCGATGCCAAACGTTCTGGAGGAACTCACGGGCTACTCCTGCGACATCGAGTTTCAGGGCACGGTCTGTTCGGTGTTGAGTCTCGAAGAATCGCTCATGGACACCTACTGGCTCAACATCGCCGACGAGGCTCCCTTCGGCGTGCTCATCGAGTACGAACGCCTTCGATGGCTGCCGTCCGGTCCTCGAAGTTCTCGACGAGGGCGACGCCGCCGAGAACCGGCAGCTCTTCGTGAATCGTTTCGAGCGCGTCGGTGATCGCGGGCACGTAGCCTCGAGAGAGCGCGTCGCGGTGGACGGCCTGCGCCCCGCGGTGTTTGCCGAGGCCGATCGCCAGCATCTTACAGAGCCCGCTTTCGATCTCGCCAGTGAAGTTCGTGTGTGGCTTTATGCGGTTGATAACGAGGACTGCATCGGCCTCCGAGGCGACTTGCGAGAAGTAGATCGGCTCGCCCGCGCTCGTTTCGCCGAGTTCGATCACCGCCATTCGCGCGTCGATCCGACAGCCGACCGCCTCTTCGGTGATCCCCAATGCCGCGAGGGTTTCACGTTGGCCCTCGGGGGTCGCCCCGCCATGCGAACCCATCGCCGGGACGATCACGGGATCGAACGTCCCTTCGAGCGCCTCGACGACCGCTTTCGTGACCGGCACGAGGTCGTGAATGCCGCGGCTGCCGACGCCGACCGCGATCGTCGCGCCTTCGGGAACGTTATCGAGCGGAAGGTCGGAAAGTGCCTCGCGCGCCGCTCGTTCGGGATCATCGACCTCGGGCGTCGGCGGGTCGTACTCGACGGTCGCAAACCGGGGGAACTCGACGGGTTCGAGCATGGTCTCGACTGTTTTCGCCTCTGGAAACTCCATACTCCTCGATCTGTCCGGGAAAACAAAAATCGGCGTGGTGAGGGTGTGTTTATAGGGACGGTTGTAGTCCCTTACCGCCGATCGCTCACCCGCACGGGCGATCATCGGTAGATAGTTACAACCGTCCCTATATACTGGCCGGGCGAGCACGCCCGTTATGGCTGATCTTCGAATTCGAGTCGCCGACCGCGAGTGTACGGCCGAGTGGGTCGAAGACAATCCAAATACGCAAAAAGCGATCGAGGCGGCGCTGCCGCTCGCCGGTGACGGACGAAAATGGGGCGAGGAGCTCTACTTCCGAACCGAGGTGGATGTCGAAGCGGAGAACACGCAAACTGAGGTCCCAGTCGGTGCGGTCGCCTACTGGCCCGGTGGCAATGCGATCTGTCTGTTCTGGGGCCCGACCCCAGCGAGTCGGGGTGACGAGCCGCGGGCGGCCGCGCCGGTGAGCGTCGTAGCCCGGATCACCGACACCGCCGCGCTGGCGGCGACAGCGGCCGACGGCGCGCAACTCCGGCTCGAACTGGCCTAGCGAAACGCGCCGAAGACCTCGCTGTCGAGACGTGTCGCCACCCGGTCCGCAAGGGTTTCGAGGTTGCGCGTGTCCTCGCGGTTGTACCGGACCAGTCTATCTAGCGCCGCCCCGTCCCCGCGTTCGTAGGCATGCCACAGCCGGACGGCCTCCCGCCCGTCGACGCCCTCCTCTTCTCGGCCGATCCCCACTTCTTGCTCGATCGCCTTCAGCCCGCCCGAAAGCCCCGCCTGCCGACAGGGGTACATGAGATCGAGGTGCGGGGTGTCGATCGAGAGACCAAAGGAAGATTCGAGAAACGGCACGTCGAAGCGAGCGCCGTTGAAGCTGACGAGCAAATCCGCCGAGTCGAGCCTTCGTAGTATTGCCTCGCGAGTGAGGTCGTCTCCGGCGACGAGGGTTTTCGTCTCGCTCCCGCAGTGAAAGCTCGCGGTCGTCACCCGGTTATGATGCTTGCTCAATCCGGTGGTTTCGATGTCGAAAAAGCAGGTGTTCGATCGAAAGTTCTCGTAGAACCGCCAATGGCTCGACGAGGGGAGGCGATCGGCGAAGTACGCGGCGTTTCGCCGATCAAGCTCGCTTCTTGCGTCGGCGATGAACGCCTCGATCGCAGCGCTTCGGGCGTTTCCAACGGGAAGCGACCCCGCTTTCGAAAAGGCTTCCCAGTCGGTGATCCCCGCCTCCCAGAGTTTGCGTTCCGTCCGATCGCCGATGCCGTCGACGGCGATGAAGCTGTTCTCTACGCGCACGGCGTTGATTCAGCGACCGGGGACAATAACCTATTCGTCTTCGAGGACAAACGCGATCCGCTCTTCCTCGCTCCCTTTCGTCTCCCGGCCAGTCACCGAAACACGTCCGATCTCCTCGGTGTTCGAAACGTGCGTACCGGCACACGCGACCCGGTCGAACTCATCGACTTCGACGATTCTGACCTCCCGAATACTGTCCGGAAGCAGGTCCAGCCGGGTCCGCTCGGGATCGAGTTCGCTTTCGGCCCGCTCGCGCGAGAGGGTGTACCACCGCACGCCGAGCGTCTCCTCGACTCGCTCGTTCATTCGGCGCTCGATCGCGTCGAGGTCGTCGTCCGAGAACCGATCGTACGCACAGTCGAGATGGGCGTGGTCCGTATAGAGCTGGTTGCCGGTCGTCGGCGCGTCGAACGCCTCGAGCAGGATCGCGGACAGCAGGTGTTGGGCGGTGTGATAGCGCATGTGGGCGTATCGGCGCTCCCAGTCGAGCGTGCCAACGACCCGCTCGCCGACGGCGGGACCGTCGCCTTCGACGGTGTGGTAGATTTCGTCCGTCTTTTCAACAGTGAGAACGGGCCACGTTTCAGTGCCTCCAATCGTCCCGTGGTCGGCAGGCTGGCCGCCACCCTCTGGATAGAACTGAGTTCCGTCGAGAACGACCCTCGACGTGTCGCCGTCGTCGATAACGCGCTCTGTGCGCGCCTCGAACGTTTGAACCATTGAGTCGTCGAGATAGAGCGGTTCGGTCATCGTCGATGGTTCCGTGCCTGTGAAATATATACTGTCGGCTGTGACTCGATGCGATCTGCCGTCGTATTTCGATCACAAGAAATATATTAATTATAATGTGAATCTCGAACCGGATCGCGGCCTTCTCCTGCGAATGAGTGCAACCGTTTTTCTGTTTATTATGTTTCTCCTCGTCTCGACGGCCGTCTCCATCGGACTGGCGGTCGGTCTCGTTTCCGTACTCACGTTCGTAACGGGTGCTTCGACCGTGGCGGTCCTCGTTATCGTCCTGCTAACCGCCTCGTTCGGTGGCGTCTCGATACACCGCTTGCGACGTTACGATTCGGGAGTTGAATGGACCGAGTACGATGAGCCGGAATCGATCGAGGTCGAGACTCCTCTCTCGGTTTCGGATCGCCTTACGCGCCTCGCGAATCAGGCGAGCTGTCAAGTGCCGAAAATCCGGATGATCGACTCGTCCGTCCCGAACGCCTACACGGTTGGCTACCGGCCGGGGACGGCCACGATCGTGCTGACGACGGCGCTGCTCGATCAGCTCTCTGAGAACGAACTCGACGCCGTGATTGCCCATGAACTGGCGCATATCGCCCACCGCGACGTCCCTATCATGACCGTCATCGGCGCGCCGATCGCCGCCGGTGAGCGCCTGCATGCGTGGGCAGACGAAACGCTCGGGACGGCGACCGAACGGGACAACAACGCGCTGTTAGGGGTTTTGCTCGTCAACTGTTTCGCGCTCTCGTGGATCTTCGTCACGACCGGCCGGCTACTCGTCCGAGCGCTGTCGCGCTACCGGGAGCTCGCCGCCGACCGCGGTGCGGTTGTGATACTCGGCTCGCCCGCGGACCTCGCAAGTGCGCTTACACGACTCTCCGGGAGGGCTCAGCCCGACGACGATCTCCGAAAGGCGGGTGGACTCGCTCGGGCGTTTGCGATCGTTCCCGCGAAACGCGAGGCGGTGATGCTCGGGCCGGATGGCGAGCGTGCGCGCTCGTCGCTGTTCATCTGGTTCGATCGCTGGCTCGCGACACATCCCTCGACGGCCGATCGGATCGACCAGTTGGGCGAGCTCCAGCGGGCACAGAGTCGTCGTAACGCTAAAGAGTAAAACACACGTTTTTGTAGATAACAATGAACGACGATCGAACGCTTTCGAGGTGGTTCTATGGGCGTTGAAATAAAGGAGACGCCCGTTTCTGATGACGAATTCGAGTCGATGAAGCGATTTGTCTACGAGTATCTCGACGCAAGCGTCAAGAACGAAGACGAGGGCGGGCGCATGCGCTGGTATCCGTGGCATTCGGCCGACTACCGGTTCAATCACACGTTGAACGTCCTCTCGCTCGCAGAAGAGATCGCAACAAAAGAAGGGGCGGACGTCGACGTCGTCCGCGTGGCCGCGCTCTTTCACGATGTCGCAAAGCTCGACGCCGATCAGGAGATTCACGCCGAAGAGGGCGCGCGCGTCGCCCGCGAGTATCTCTCCTCGCGGGGGTCGTTTCCGAAATCCTTCGTCGAGCGGGTCTGTCGGGCGATCGACGGCCACACCCACTCGGGCGATGTCGCGGAGCTTTCGCTCGAAGGCCAGTGTCTCATCGAGGGCGACCTACTCGATAAGGTCGGCGCGAACGGAACGGTACTAATGTTGCTTCGGATGGGCTACGAGGCCCGGACCCACATGGACAGCGCAACGATGGTCTACCGGGTGTACGAACGTGGCAAGGAGGCCTGCGACCGGATCGAGAGCCCGACCGGCCAGAGCATCGCCTACGAACGCCTGAAGCGCGTGCGCTGGTTCTGTGAGTGGCTCGAAGCGGAGGTTCCCGAGATGGAACATGAATCCGAACAGCTAGAGTAGAAGGAGGGCCCGATACAGAAAGAGGACGCCGAATCCCGCGAGGACAGCAGCGCTTGCCCCGGCGACGAGCGGCGCAAAGCCGTCGATCCTGCGCCCGGCGCGGACGAGCGCGAGCGGAAACGCCGTAATCCATAGCGCGATTCCCGCGAAAAAACCGAGGACGATGGCGACGCTCCCGGTTTCGACCGCGATCTCGCCGAGGAGTGGGATCGCGAGCGCGAGGCTGCCGGGGTCAAGCAGCGCCACACCCACGGTCAGCCACCAGAGGATCTGATAGGGGTTGGTGAACGAGAGCGCGAACGTCTTTCGAAACCCCGCAGAGTCGTCGATCTCCCGCCCCGTAAACGATTCGCGGGCGCTTTTGGCTGCGCCGACGGCGAAGTAGCACATGAGAACGCCGCCCACCGCCATCATTCCTGCTCGAACTGTCGGGGCGTTTTGGAGGACCGTCGCGACGCCCGCGAGCGCGACGAGGAAGAAACAGGCGTCGGCGCTCATCGCACCCAGTCCGGCGCGCACACCTGAAGACCACCCTCGGAGAGCGCTCTCCTCGGCGATGATCGCGTTCATTGGCCCCGGCGGGGCCGCAAGCGAGAGGCCGAGGAGGAGACCAGCGAGAAGGGAGCTGCTGATCGCGCTCATCAATCAGATAGAGCGTGCCCGTTGACAAAAACGAACCCATATACACCGAGCGAGCGAAACCGTGTGTATGAGCGAACCACACGCGGGCACTCACGAGCAGGCCTTCGAAGTGTTCGCACGACGAGCGCACGGCGCGCTCGGTGAGTCAATCCGTGAGCTGATACTGTTCGGGAGTACGGTTCGCGGTGAAACGCGCGGACGCGACTCCGATGTGGACGTGTTTGTCATTCTCGATTCGAAAGACGCCGAGGACGAACTGCGCGACATCGCCTACGACGTCTCGCTGGAATACGGTGTGGTCATCTCCATTCACGCACAAACAAAGGACCGTTTCGAGGAGCGAAAGGACCATCCGTTCATCAAGAACGTGCTCAGAGAAGGACGATCGTATGGTTGATTACGCCGCCGAAGAGCGCAAAAAAGGCAAGGGATGCGCTGGCGGACGCACGTAAACTCCAACGTATTGAAGGGACGAAACAGGCCGTCGTAAATAGACTCTATTGTGCCTGTTTCCACGCAGCACAGTCCGTGCTCTACTCGAAAGGGTTTGAGCCATCGACTCATCGAGGGGTGGTGTCGTTGTTCGGGGAAGAGGTCGTCTTAGCGGGTGAAGCCACGAAAGCGCATGGTCGGTTTTTGAGCGATATGCGTGATCGTCGACAGCAGGCTGACTACGGATACGAGCCGATAACGGCTGATCTAGAGGCGTTGACGCACAAAGCAGGGCAGTTCGTTAATGAGATGGAGAAGCTACCGTGATTTACTGCTGGGAACCGGGAATCAAAAGAAGCTGATCAGATCCCCTTGCCCATCAGGTGACTACGAAGCACATCACTGTCCTTGTTCGAGGTGGCGGTGTTCATGAGAACAATCGTTGCATCCGAATCGAACTCCCCTTCGTCAGCGAGCTTCCACGCGCCGCTTGCCGCGGCAGCACACGTTGCGCCCATCTCCAAGCCTTCACCCTTCGCGACCGCGATTGCACTCTCTAAGATCTCCTCGTCGGGCGTTGCGACCGCCCCGCCCTCGGATTCGCGCAGACATTCGAGAATCCACGGACTCGCGCCCGGATCGGGGATCTCGATCCCGCCACAGATCGTATCGGGGTGGGTAACAGGTTCGTGGCGATCGACTCCCTTCTCGAAGGCGTCGACTACCGGCGCACAGCCGGTCGACTGGGCGGCGTACATCGCCGGTAGCTCTTCGGTCAGGCCCAGTTTCTCGAACTCTTTTGCGGCCTTGTGCATCCCCACGAGACCGACCCCGCCGCCGGTGGGGTAGACGATGGCGTCGGGAACGTCCCACTCCAGTTGCTCGATGATCTCGTAGGCCATCGTCTTCTTACCCTCGTGGCGATAGGGGGTGACGAACGTCTGGACGGAGTACCACCCTTCGTCCTCGCCCTCCTCGTCCATCGCATCGCCGTAGGCCGCGCCGGCGTCGCCGATCCGCCCCCCCACGACGGTCATATCCCCGCCGTGGACGTTCACCATCGCCTTGTTGGTAAATCCCGCACGCGAGGGTAAGAACACGTGCGAGTCGATGTCCGCTCGGCCGGCGTAGGCGGCGGCGGCCTGTCCGGCGTTGCCGGCGGAGGCGAGCGCAATGTCGCTCGCGTCGTGTTGGGCGGCGGCGGTCATCGCCACCGTCTGGCCCCGGTCCTTGAAACTCCCTGTGGGATTGCGGCCCTCGTCCTTGATCAGCACCCGGCCGACGCCAATCTCGTCTGCGAGCTTCTCGCATTCGACCAGCGGTGTCGCGCCCTCGTCCATCGTGATCGCTGATTCCCGAGTGAAAGGCAGGAGCTCCTCGTAGCGCCACATCGTCTCGAACGGCCGGGTTTCGATGTTCTCGCGCGTGAGGTCGATCTCGTCGTAGTCGTAGGCAGGGTCGAGAATCCCGCCACACGCCGGACAGCGATGGTGGTCGGGATCGAATCGTTCGCCACAGTCGATGCAGTCCAGTCCGAGAAACGCCGGCGTCGTGTCCATATCGCCACTGGGTCGGCTAGTGACTAATTCCCATCGCAATCGGAACGCTCATCGCAGTCGTCGGGTTATCACAATCCCGACGTGACGTGAGTGATGAATCGAATCTTGGTACTTGGTTCGCCGGGTGCAGGGAAATCCACGTTCTCGCGGCGACTCGGGATCGTGTTGGGGTTTCCGGTGATCCACCTCGACGCCCATTTCTGGAAACCGGGGTGGGAGAAACCCGAACGCAAGGCGTGGATCGAAACGCAGCGAGAGCTAATCGCATCTTCGGAGAGCTGGATCATGGACGGTAACTACGGGAGCACCATCGAGGTTCGACTCCGGGAAGCTGATACGGTGATTCTCCTCGATATTCCGCGACGTGTCTGTCTGTCTCGGGTGTTCAGACGCAGACTGCTGTATCGGAACGAGTCACGTCCCGACATGGCCGAGGGCTGTCCCGAGAAGGTGGATGTCGAGTTTCTCCGCTACATCTGGAGCTTCCCTTCCGAGAAGCTCGCGCCGCTCGAACGACGACTTGATCATCTCGATGACGAGATGAGTGTGGTTCGCCTCTCCTCTGATGACGAGATCGAGGCGTTTCTCGACAGCGCAAGCGATCTCTCGTAGTGATTTAGTAGTCGGCCCCTAAAGAGCCGCGTATGACAGATTCGGTCGTGGTCGGCGGCGGACTTACTGGATTAGTCTGCGCCCGCCAGCTCGCACGCGAAGGGGCCGAGGTAACGCTGTTCGAACGCGAATCCAAGGTCGGCGGGCGAGTTCGTTCGGTTCGTGAAAATGGCTACACCTTCGACCGGGGATTTCAGGTCCTCTTTACCGCCTACCCGGCCGCGAAACGCGAACTCGACTACGACGCGCTCGACCTGCGATACTTCTCTCCAGGGGCCTGTCTCGCTCGTCCGGGAGAGCGGTCGGTCCTTTCGGACCCACTCAGGGACCCCGGTTCGCTTGCCGAGTCGGCGTTCAACACCGAGGTCACGCTGGGCGATAAACTCCGGACGCTCCGACTACGGCGTCGGCTCTCGAAGGTCGATCTCGAGGAGCTGTTCTCGGGCGGGGACCAGACCATCCGGGCCGCGCTGCTCGAACGCGGCTTTTCGGAGGATTTCATCGAGAACTTTGCCGCACCCTTCTACGGAGGGATCACGCTCGATCGCACGCTCTCGGGATCGGCCGCCACGTTCGCCTACACCTTCGCAATGCTTTCGAGAGGAGGGATCGCCGTCCCGGCCGCTGGAATGGGCGCGATCTCCGAACAGCTAGCCGACTCGGCACGAGCGGCGGGCGCGACGATCGAAACCGACCGCGAAGTCAGCGCCATCGAAGGGTCGACCGTTTCGGTGGGCGGCGAGTCGGTGTCGGCCGACGCGGTCATCGTCGCAACCGATCCGAAACGCGCACGCGAGCTAACCGGCGTCGAAACGATCCCGACCGACTCTCGGGGGTGTGTCACCCAGTGGTACTCCTTGTCGGACGATCTCGACGCCGGAAAGCGCCTGCTTCTCAACGTCGGCGAGGATTCGCCGAACCACGTCGTCTCCCACACCGAGGTCGCTCCTGAGTACGCCCCCGCGGGCGAGACGCTGCTGAATCAGGCCAAGGCCGCCTCACGTGAAGCGACGGCCGACATCTTCGACGCCAACGGCACCATCAACAACCTGGACTTCCTGCCCGTCCTCGCCAACTGGCAACTGTCCTGCACCTAGGCGAAGCGCTGACTGCTCAAGACACACAGCGCTTTAGCTTTAGGGTGACGGCGAGCTGGACTCCCGTTAGCCCAAACCCGCTTGCGTTCAGTCACCACGGGACTTGGCCCCCGACCGGACTGGAATGTCCCCCTGGCCGCTTGTGTGCTCTGTCGCCGCAGCCCTGGTGCCAGGTTCACCTTGATCGCGCTGAGCGCTGACCCGCGAGAGACAGCATCGTGGCGCTGCGAGGTGTTGCCGGTTTGCCACCGCCGCTCAAGGACGAACCAGAGGACGCCTCAATAAAGGCTCTCCGTGGAAGCACGCCATTGTGGTATCATTCGCATTCAGAGCGGATGAGGGTTGGGATGTCTTTGATACGGTTGTGGACCCTGGTCGGCCTCCTCGGGATCCTGCCCCTCTCTCTACATATCCTGGCCTCCACCGCCAACGCCCAGCCTGAGATCAGCGATTCCGACCCCCAGGACGGTGCGCTGCTGGATGCCCCCCCTGAGATCATCCAAGTCTGCTTCACGGAGCCCGTCGTCAGCGAGGGCGTTCAAGACTATAACTTGGTTGTCGTCGCGCCCGGGAGCCAGCCCCTAGGGCTACGGATCCTGTTCAAGCAAGAGGGGGACTGCGCGGAGATTCATCCCGGCCGCCCCGAGGGCGAGATCGCAGGCCTCTGGGAGGTCCAGTGGCAGGTCACCTCTCGCGCCAGCGGCGAGATCGGCTCCGGCAGCTTCCGGTTCAGGGTGAGCCCCCCCCCCACACCCATACCGACACCCACGCCGGACGTACCCAACCCCACGGGAGGGGACGGCGGCGACGTAGACATCCTATTGCTGGCCCTCATCATCACCGGCGGAGGGGTGGGGGCGGTCGTACTCGGCCTCTTTGTCTACCTGCGTCTGCTGCGCAAACGGTTCTGGTTTCAGCGCTAGCCACCCCGGGCGGCAGCGAGGGCGCACCCGTGGGCGCCGAGCTCCTAGCCATAGGCCAGCACCCAGCCGGGCAATATCCAGCGAGTTGACCTAACCGGCAACGGAACCGTCATCGATGAGGGCCGCTGAGTGAAGAGTTCGCGTGAGCACCCCGCCCCGCTCCAACTCCCTCTCCGTGACCATCCCCGCCGGTATACAGGTCTCCAGCTGGGCAGCTTCCACGGGGGGCTTCACGCACCCGGCCGGACGGGGAAACGAGGCGAGGAGTCGCTCGGCGTCGTACT
>JADFQH010000029.1 GCA_022561895.1 Methanobacteriota archaeon
TCTCGAGGGTGCCGAGACAGTCCTGGACGGTCACCACACGCGTTCCGTCCGAACAGGGCGCGACGGTTCGCAGCGATTGGTCGTCGTAAACCGCGAGACACATGATCGGGAGCGTGATGGTCTCGACGGGGTCGGCGTCGGTCATTGAGGATCGTTGGTGACGTGCGAAGCCGGGCCGGAGTTCGCGCTCGTTGTCGCTCGCCCACGTTCGAAATGCGTCGAACGCCTCCCACGTGTCGGTCGCTTCTCGGTCGGTTGCAGGAACGGAGACGCGCTGTTCCCACGTTTGGATGGCGAGGTCGTCGATCGTTCCCGCCGCACGGCACTGATGAAGCCGATCGGCGAGTTGGAGCTGTGCACGCCGGATTTCAGGGGGAACGGAGCTCCGCAGCCAGAGGTCGACCCGTCGAGTTGACTCATCACTCATGGCTCGGTCTCATAGGGTCGGTTGGAACGATGTCCCGATCAATCGAAGTAACGTACCGCGATGGGGGGTGCAACGACTTCCGACCGACCCTATGAATTACGCCAACGCTTCCATATCCGAGACGAAGGTTTTCGTCCGCTCGTAGAGCGCATTGACATCGACATCAAGCGGTTCGTGTTCGTAGTCCGCAGTCGTCCAGTAGGTTTGCATCTCGTTTAGAAACCGACCATCGTCCCCGGATGCGTCGCCCTTCTTGACGATCTCCCGGCCGAATAAGGAGACAACACCTTGTGCGTGTTCGGGTCGAACCCTCTCGTATGGAGCGCTGCACGCGCTGCATGGAAACACGCATAGTAGAGCCGATTGACGATGAGCTTCTCCGTTACATCGACTTTTCTGAGTTCGGTGACATCCGAAAGGGCATCGTATGCCTCTTCGAGTTCCTCGTTCGCGTACTCATCCATACGAACGTCCCTCGCTCAGGACGTTTTTCAGAAACGGAAACTCCTGTCGTGACTCGAAATACGCTTTCGTCTGCATATGCGGCGTAATAACCACGTCGTGTTCGAGACCGATATCGAAGGCCAGTTGGAACAGCTCACCCGTGTCGTCCTTCGAGTCGAGGACGATGAGGATATCCACGTCCGACCGTTCGGTCGCGTCGCCTCTGGCGACACTCCCATATAAAATGATCTCGTGAATTCGCTCGTCGAGGGCGTCTTGGGCAGCCCGCGCGAACTCTTCGAATGCTCGCTCGCGCCGCTTGGTTGCCTCCGTACTCATACGTTCTAGTTCGTCGTCCTCCTATTCAGACCCATCGGTCAGAACGTCAATCCGAGCCTCATACCGGTGCAGCCAGACCGCACAGAGCAGTCCAACGAACCCACAGGCCGCGCCAATGGCGAAGGCGACCCGGTAGCCGAACTGGGTGTAGATCCGCACGCCGTCGATGAGTTCACCCGTCCAGTAGGCGTCGAGCGCGAAGCCCATGATCGCGGGGAGGGCCGCCGCTCCGAGGAACGCCGCGCCGTTGATCGTTCCGGTTGCGACACCGCTTGCACTCGGCGGATGGCGCTCTTTGGTGATCGTATAGCTGAGGACGAATCCACCGAGGAGTGCGCCGACAAGGAAGTACGCGATGGCAACGACAGCAAGGGGCGGGTCGCCGAGGAGTGCGATCGTCCCGAGGGCGGCGGTGTAGCCCACACCCCCAAGGATCATGAGTTCGGTCCGCCGTCCGATCCGGTCGGAAAACCAGCCGATCGCGGGCGGGCCGACCATCACGCCGAGGCTTCCGACAAGGGTAAAGAGCGAGGCGTAGGCGACGGAGGTGTCGTAGGTCTGGACGACGTAGGGGATTCCCCAGAGTCCGAAGAGGGTGAGGTTCAGCCCCGAAGCGCAAAAGAGCATGAGGCTGACGACCCACGTGACGCGATCCGCGAGAACGTTTGTGATATGATCGCTGACGGTCCGCAGATCCGGCGTCGGTCGGTCGGGAACGCCTTCGATCTCGGGGAGTCCGGCCCGGCGTGGGGAGTCCCGGACAAACACCAGAGTACAGGCGGCGAGTGCGAGACCAAAAACACCGAGACCGCCGAGGGTGGTACGCCAGCCAGTTGAATCGACGACGACCGCAAGCGGGGTTGTCGCAAGCATGCCGCCGACTCCCGAAATCGCAAAGGAAAATCCAGTGACGGTGGCGAACTCCTCAGCACGAAACCAGTTCGCACAGAACTTCAGAATCGAGACGAAGATGACGCTCCCGCCGAGTCCGATCAGCGTGCGGGCCGAAAAGGCAGCGAAATAGCTCCCGGCGAGGGCGAACCAAATGCCACCAAGACTCATGACCGCACCGCCGACTGCGGCGGTGATCCGCGGGCCGACCCGGTCCGCGAGAATGCCGGTTGGAATCTGCATCATCGCGTAGATCCAGAAGAAGGCGGCGTGAAGCGTGCCCAACTGGGTCCCGGAAATGAGAAACGCCGCCATGAGCTGGTCGGTGATGACCGCCGTCGAGAGCCGGTAGACGTTGACGAGTAAGAAGACTCCTGCTAAAATTCCCCAAAAGAGCCAGCGAAGCGTGTTCGGATCGCGGAGACGGCTGGACACGCTCCCAGTCGATTCTCATCTATGGAAAGCGTTCGGTAATCGGAAATCGAGAATCAACAATCAGTTGAGCTGCCACAGCGAGTAGTTCAACACCGCAGCGAAGCTGACCCACGCGAGGTAGGGAACGAGTAGCAGAGCTGCCCGGCGATCCACACGATCAAAAGCGGCGATGGTGGCGACGATCAGCACCCAGAGGACGCAGATCACGACGAGCGCGAGCAGGAGCTCCTGTGCGGCGAAGAAGGTCGGCGACCACGCGACGTTGAAGATCATCTGGAGGGCAAAGAGGCCCAGAGCGACCTTTACGACCCGGTTTTCGAGGCCTTGTCGGTAGACCAGATAGACGGCGATCCCCATGAGCGAAAACAACAGCGTCCAGACGATTCCGAAGGTCGCGTCGGGTGGGTAGAACCACGGCTTATCGAGTGCCTGAAACCACGCGCTGTCGGGGGTCGTAAACGGCACACCCAGCGCGCCGATCAGGTTTATCAGTACGGCGGCCGCGAGCGCGCCGAGGATCTCTCGACGACTGATCCGGAAACCTGCGACGGAAACGTCTGTCATTCTCGTCAGTAGGAGCGCAACGACAATAACATTTCAGCCGAGATCGCGGGGATCGCATTTCAGGTACTCCCTCAGGAGAACGGTCGCATAGGAGCCACTGGGCAGCGAAAAGTCAAAAACTAGTGGACCGCGCTCGATCGTGAGATCGGTGGTGAGCAGGATTGCCCGGCGCGTGCCGGTCGAGTGAAACTCATCGGGCAGGTCGAAATCGGCAGGTGAGATTCCGGCCTCCGAGAGGACCGCGCGCTCGATCTCGCCCGGTTCGCCCTCGCCGAGTTCGGTTTCCGTTCCGACGAGCGGCGCGGTGACGAAGGCTCGTCCGCGCTCGATGTGGCGATTGACCGTCTCGACGCGGGTTTCGGTCACTCGTTGGGTTCGACTCGTGTCGGGACGAGCGAGTCCTTTCGGAGCGTCTGAATCAGCGAAACAGACCACGTCGCCCACGACCGCACGATCAAAAGGTAACCCTCGATCGAGGCGTTCGCTTAGGATTCGGTTGAAAAGATACGACTGACCGGCGTTGACGAACAATCGTTGAAGATTGGTTGGAGCGGTTTCGAGCGCCTCTCGGAAGTCTTCGGGACGCTCCGCACCGTCTTCTACCAGCCGATGGAGCATGGCCCGCTCGTAGCCCAGTTTGCGTGGAAAGCGTTCGAGCGCACCCTGCCAGTCGGTTGTCTCATCAATATATGTTCGCGCCGCCTGCGTGTCCTCGGGTTCGGTCTCGCGGGGACCGCCCAAATAGGCCATCACCGCTCCGCGCCAGTCTCCGCGGGCGACCGCGAGGCCTACCTCGTGGGTGACTGGCCGCAGGCTACCGAAACGCTGCTGGCCGAAGTAGTTCGGGATTCCAATCGATCCGCCGCCGAACTCTCGCAGTTCCTCGGTAATTTCCTCGACCCTTTCGAACTCGTCATCCGAACCATCTCTAACTGTGATCTCGAACCCGTTGCCTGCGAGATCTCCGAACTGGAGATCCCGGCCAGCCCGTCCGACGACTTCGATTTTCGCACCCCGGATCTCCGGAATTTCGGTGGGATCGGCCTTCATCACGCTAACAAGCTGTGTGGTGACAGCGCGTTTGTCCTTCGTCCCGGCCCACGAGACGCGCTCGCGGCTGATCGCCATCGCGTCCGAAAGCCGTCGGGCGAAGTCGTTGGTGTCCCAGCCGTCGAGCGTCGCCCGGATCACGATGTGGGGGTAGGCGTCGGGATCAGCGTCGATCGGCTGGGTTTCGAACTTCTCGATTTCTTTCACTCGAAAATCCTCGTTTTCCTCGCGGACCTGCCCACCGATTCCATCCGAGCGGCTCACGTAGTAGGCCATGGCGACCTCACGCTCGGTGGGATGGGCGGGTCTAAGGCGATCGTTCATGTTCGCTTTCTTGGCGGCGAGCGGATAACGCTCTCGGAGCGAGCAGCTATCGAGTGACAACAAATCGTGAATACAAAAGGATGATAGGTTGATTACCCGCTTTCGACTTCGACTTCTATCCAGTAGTACGCGTTTTCATACTCGATGTACTGTGTATAACAGTCCGTGTCGAGAAGGGCTGGACTTTCATCTGTTTCGAAAGTGCCTGAGTCTTCTGCTTCGAAGTCAGCGTCTTCGATTGCTTCTTCGACTTCATCCTGCACATCATCTGGTAGTTCGTCAAAGTAACAGACCTCCTCATTGTCTCCAACGCTATCTTCGGGTGCATCGATGAGAAGTCGGTAGGCAGATGAGTCTTCCATCCCATCGTCTTCGCCGGAGTCATCAGCATCATCGGAATCATCGGTGGTGGTTTCGTTTTCGTTGTCGACGATATCATCATCCCCGTTGTCAGCGGAGCCGGAGGAGTCATGGACACAACCGACAACAGCTACAGTGAGTAAGCAGCACGAAACAAATTTACGCCGTTTCATGCTCAGTAAATATATTAATGGCTACTAAAGTTTTTGGTAGCTCAATTGCTATTTTGCCCTGTGCAGGAATTGGCGGAGGTTCTCTATCTCGGGCGCGGATGTCCCTTCTCACGCAGTTAGGGAATTGCTCGACCTCATGCTCGGTGGGATGGGCGGGTCTAAGGCGATCGTCCATACTCGCTTTCTTGGCGGCGAGCGGATAACCCCCTCGGAGCGAACGATTATCCTATGGGCCGGTGAGACATGGACATGCACATCGTGATCGTCGGCGGGGGCGTGATCGGGACCGCCCTCACGGCTGCTCTTTCCGACCGAACCGAGGTGACACTGCTCGAACGGGGTTCGTTGGGAGAGGGAACGACTGCAGCCTCGATGGCGATGATCCACCGCCAGCAGCCGATCCCTACGAATTACGACCAACGGCTGCGGAGCCTCGCGTGGGAACAGTACAGGCCGGATCTCGACGAACTCACTCACACCCGAATCGGCTCGCTGTACGTCGCCGAAACCGAGACGTTCGCAGACCAGTTGTGCGAGGCAGCACCCGCCCTCGCGGAGTGCGGCGTCGAAACCGCTTTTCTCACAGACGACGACCTCTCGAAATTCGGGATCGACGAGGGAATCGGCGGGATCTACACACCCGAAGAGGGCTACTTCGAACCGGACGAACTCGTCGAGTTCTTCGCCGCCCGCGCCCGCGAACGCGGCGCGCGGCTCGAAACCGGGACCGAAGTGACTGGAATCGATCCCGGCGAGCCGGTCACAGTCCAGACGGCAGATGATCGGATCGAGGCGGATGCGGTCGTCAACGCCGCGGGACCGTGGGCACCAGCGGTTGATCGGCTCGTCGGGCTCGACTTTCCGCTTCGTCACACCCGAGGCCCGATCCTCTCTTTCGAGACGGGTTCGACAAAACCGAGGCCGTTCACCCTGTTCGAGCGCGGGCTGTACTGTCGGAGCCACTCCGAAGGACTCTACGTCGGTCGCTTTGCCACCGATTTCGCCGAGGGCGAATCCCTCGATCCCGACGAGCGCCGCGCAATTCCCGAGGAGTTTCACGAAGAAGTCAGGGAGTTCGCCACGGCAGTGCCCGCGATCGCCGAAAACCCCATTCTTGACGAGTGGGTCGGAGTTCGAACCGTCACGCCGGATGGCCGCCCGCTGGTGGGCGAAACGAGTGTTGAAGGGTACTACGTTGCGACGGGGATGAGCGGGCTTGGCGTAACCCTCGCACCTGCCGTCGCCGATCTGCTTTCCGATCAGCTCTCAGGAACCGACCGCGAACTCATAGAGCCGCTCTCACCCGCCCGGTTCGCGTAACTTTATACGCGATGGCGGGACCAACGGGAGCGTGGCATATCGAACGCTGCTCGCTGAACTGGAGGAAAACGGCGCGTACACGCTCAGCGAGCGCCGCGATCCCTCGGCTCGGACGCCCCGCCCGATCGCAACGACCCTGTCGCGGCATGCGATCTTCGGGTTCGTCGATTTCGGGGTTCACGACGCGCTCGTCATCAGCGAGGGCCGGGAGATCACGTATCTCGTCATTCCGTTCTCGATCCCGACCGCCGACTCGCTTTCTGCTACTGGTGGGACCTGCGTTGCGATCAGACCGGAAGCGGGACTGAGCGAGGAGTACCTCCGAGGGTGGGCGCACGCGATGAAGGAATGCCTCGGGGACGCGATCGAAGTGGGAATGCTCACCGAGCGAGCAGCAGCGATTTACTTCGAGAGCCAAGTACGGGCATTTTCTGACACCACCGAGGTGATCGTTCCATAGCGTTGGTTTTTACCTGCCGAGTCAGTACTACAACCAGTGACAGCGACCGAGGGGGGGACGATCACGCTTTCGGAGCCGAGCGCCGAGGAGGCCCGCGATCACCTCGCGCGAGCGATCGACCGGGGAGCGCTGGTGACGCTGTTCGGCCGGTGTACGGTCGAGTACGACGGGCGCGCGGCGAGCCAGCTCGGACTCGGCGAGCGCCACGTCATGGCCAAACCCGACGGAACAGTGTTAGTCCACACCGACGAGGGCCAGAAACCGGTCAACTGGCAGCCACCCGGCTGCACACAGGAAGCCAGAATCGAAGAAGGGAGCCTCGAACTTCATAGTCGGCGTTCGACCCCCGAAGAAGAACTCATCGTTAGATTCGAATGCATTTCCCATGTAGCTGTTTTCGAGACGGGCGAGGGGAGTGCAACTCTCTCGGTTTCGGGCACCGAAGCAGATATGAAGGGACGAATTCTCGAAAATCCCGAGCTGATCGAGCCGGGCTTTCACCCGCTTGCGACCGAGCGCGACACCCCCGCAGGCGCGGTCGATATCTACGGCGAGGACAGCGATGGCACAGTCGTAATTCTCGAACTCAAGCGCCGGCGCGTCGGCCCGGACGCGGTCGGCCAGCTAAACAGGTATGTCGAGGCGCTGGAACGTGATCTCCATGCGGGCGTCGAGATCCGCGGGATCCTCGTTGCACCCTCAGTCACAGACCGTGCCCGTCGACTACTTGCAACCCGCGGGTTAGAGTACGTCTCGCTCACCCCTTAATCGAGCTCGCGTTTCAGTCGATCCAACGTCGTTAGCGCGTCGATCGGCGTCATGTTCGCCACGTCGAGTGCGCGGAGCTGGTCGGCAAGCCGATCGTCGCCGGCGGGATCTTCGGCCGACAGTTCGGCGTTACTGGGGAGGGATCGCCCCCCGTCCGTTGCGCTCTCCGAAACGAGCGCGCGCGAGCGCTCGACGACCCGCTCTGGAACGCCCGCGGCACGTGCAACCTCGATTCCGTATGAAGCGGTGGCCGCGCCCCGCGAGACGTCGTGTCGGAAGGTGACTTCCTCGCCCTCCTGTGTCGCCGCGAAATGGAGGTTAAAAGCACCCGGAAGGTCATCCGCAAGCGCAGTGAGTTCGTGGTGGTGGGTCGCAAACAGCGTCAGCGCGCCCACTTCGTCGTGTACGTACTCGGTGATCGCACGGGCAATCGCCAATCCATCGGCGGTGCTGGTGCCCCGCCCCACTTCGTCCAGCAGAACGAGCGAGCGCTCGCTCGCTCCTCGAAGGATGGTCGCGAGCTCGCTCATCTCGACCATGAACGTCGAGCGCCCACCGGCGATGTCGTCGCTCGCGCCCACTCGCGTAAACACCCGGTCGACGACGCCTACACGGACCTCGCTTGCGGGTACGAAGCTCCCGATCTGGGCGAGGATCGTGATCAGCGCGACCTGGCGCATATACGTCGATTTCCCGCTCATGTTCGGTCCCGTGAGGACGGCGAGGCGCTCGTCGGGGGCGAGCACTGTCCCATTGGGCACGAACGACTCTTGGGTTCGCTCGACCACCGGATGGCGACCGCCCTCGATTTCGATACCCGGCTCGTCGGTGATTTCAGGTCGACTGTAGCCGTACTTGGCGGCGACCTCCGCGAGCGAGACGAGCACGTCGAGGGTCGCGAGCGTTTCCGCGACTGCCTGTACCCGCTCGGATTCGTCGGCGATCTTTCGTCGTACTTCGGTGAACAGCTCGTATTCGAGGTTGTCCGCGCGGTCCTCGGCGGTGATGATCTCGTCTTCCCGTTGTTTTAGCTCGGGCGTGTAGAACCGTTCCGAATTCTTCAGCGTCTGTCTGCGGGTGTAGCTTTCAGGGACCCGATCCAGATTCGGGTTCGTGACCTCGATGTAGTAGCCGTGTACCTGATTGAAGCCGACCTTCAGCGAGTCGATCCCCGTCCGCTCGCGCTCGCGCGCTTCCAGCGAGTCTATCCAGTCCTTGCCCTCGCGTTCCGTCTCCCGGAGCGAATCGAGATCCTCGTCGTAGTCCGCCGCGATCACGCCGCCCTCGGTGATCTCGATCGGCGGATTTTCTTGAATCGCGCGGTCGATCAACTCGCGGACCTCTTCCAGTTCGTCGAGGTTTTCGCGCAGGTTGCGGAGCGTGTCGCTCTCGACCTCACTCATCGCCGCGCGGACCTCGGGCACGGTATCGAGGGTGTCCTTGAGTGCGCGGAGATCACGGGCGTTCGCCCGCCCGCGCGAGACGCGCGCGATCAGGCGCTCGATGTCGTAGACTTCGGTGAGGAGATCGTGGACTGCCTCGCGCACACTGACGAGCATCGTCCACTCCTCCACGGCGTCGAGCCGGGCGTCGATCCGCTCGGAGTCCAAGAGCGGGCGGCGCAGCCAGTCGGTGAGTTTGCGCCGTCCGAGCGCGCAGGCAGTCTCGTCGAGCACTCCCAAGAGAGTGTTTTCGGCGTCGCCGCCCACCGCACGCGATTTGAACAGCTCCAGACTCCCCAGTGCGACCCGATCCAGTAGCATGTACTCGCGGGGTTCGTACCGGGTGAGGTGGTTGAGGTAGTCGAGGTGGCCCTCCTGTCCGCCACGGGTGTACTCGGCGTAGGAAAGAAGCGCTCCGCAGGCGCTGATCTCCGCGTCGCTCGCCAGTCGTTTTTCGGGGACGCCGAAGTACGAATCGAGCAACGAGCGGGCCGAGTCGAGGTCGAACGCGGCGGGGTCGTACGGCGAGACCATGCAGTCGGCGTCGCCGGACCACGTCAGGCTGCCAGCCGAGCTCTGCTCGGCGCCGTCGAAGCCGTCAAACCCCTCCATTCCGGGAGCGACGATCGCCTCGGCGGGCGCGAACCGGCTGATCTCGTCGCGGATCGTTTCTGCCAATTCGGAGCCGGTGGCGACGAAATCCCCCGTCGAGACGTCGAGCAGCGCGAGGCCGTACTCGCCCTCCCCGTCCTCGCGGGCGAGCGCCGCGACGTAGTTGTTGTCTTCACTACGAAGGAGTTCGTCCTCGGTGAGCGTGCCGGGCGTGACGATCCGCGTGACCGCGCGATCGACCACGCCGCTTGCCTCCTCGGGATCCTGTACCTGATCGGCAACGGCCACCCGAAAGCCCGCATTCAGCAAGGTTTCGATATATGATTCTGCGCTGTCAATCGGGATGCCCGCCATCGGATATGTTCCAGTCGAATCCTCGCGTTTGGTGAGCGTGATTTCGAGCAGTTTAGCCGATAGTTCGGCGGCCTCACAGAACGTCTCGTAGAAATCTCCTACCTGAAAGAGCACGAGTGATTCGTCGTACTCCGTACAGAGATCGCAGTACTGGCGCATCATCGGCGTTAACTCCTCGTGGCGCTTTGCCATTTTCTCGGGTGCGCCGAGCGCCCGTTCCATAGGCATCGGGAGGTTCCCCGTGTGGAAATACCCCTCGGAATCGCGCTTTCGTACTGGGATTAGCGTCCTTCGACGAGCCGTTTCAACTGTTCGGGCGGGACCGCTCCGCGGGCGGCCTGCCCCTCATACGCGAAGGTCGGGACGCCCGTTACGCCCTGCTTTCGGGCCTCGCTGAACCGTGAATCGAGGCGCTCACGAAGGTCGTCGTCCTCAGTCGCTTCGAGTACCTCCTCGGGATCGAGACCGACCGACTCGGCGAGATCCGCGAGCACGTCAGGCTCTCCGATATCCCGACCTTCGACCCAAAGTGCCGTGTAGATCGCCTCGTCGAATGCGGCCCAGTTCTCGGGATACTCCTCTCTGACATACAGGGACGCGAGCTGCGAGTTCAGGGAGTCGACCTCGATGGCGATCTCTTGGGCCATCTCGACATCGTACTCCTGCTGTAAGCGCCGGACGTTCTCTTTTGCCTGCGAGAAATACTCCTCGTCCTTACCGTCATCTACACTGTGATCGATCTCGCCGTCCGGTCCACGTTTTCCGCTTCGCAGATCGAAGGGATGCCAATCGAACTCCACTGGCGAGTCGCGGGTTTCCTGGTACCGCGACAGCGAGGCGTGTCCGAGATAACAGAACGGACAGACGTAATCCGCGTAGATCGTGAGTCGATCGTTCTGGGTTTCGCTCATACTCATCCTTACGTCGCAAGCCAGTAAAGCGGGACGGTCGCGGCGATCATGAGCGAGGCCACCAACCCGTATGTCAGATGTGATTTTTACGGCATTTGTAAGTGAGATCGTCTTCGATTATACGTAAGTTATATTTGGGTCGTAGAAGTTAATTTGCTGGAATGCATCGAGGCCATCAGTAACGATGGACAAGATGAACGTGAGCGAGAGTGCGCCCGGCAGACTCGTTCGGTACGATCGACGGTCGTACTACAAACCGGATCCGCTTCCACCAAGCAAGAGACTTGATCTCGCCGAGGAGTTCTACGAACTCGTCTCGGAAGCGAGCTTCTGGCTCGGCAAACTGAACGGGATCGGTCTGCTCGTCGAGTTCTCACCCGTCCTTTACACGTCCTTGCTCCGGAAAGAAGCGATGGAGTCCGCTGAAATAGAAGGGGCAGACATCGACTGGAACGCACTCTACAGCCGGGAGACGCGGAGTGCAGACGGTAGCACACCAGAAACGACCGACAACGAACGGATGAAAGACGTTCGGGAGGTCCTGAACTACGAGATGGCGGTCGAAGACGGGATCAGGGCGCTTGACGATGGCGAACGGTTCTCGGTGGACCTGCTAAACACACTGCATGCGACGTTGTTGTCCGGCGTGCGGAGCGACACGAAGACAGTTGGCGAAAAACGAACCACGCCGGTCAACCTCGGGTCGTTTGTCCCGCCAGCACCCGGTGTCGTCGAGGGGACGATGGACGCGCTGTTGACCTACATCGAGACTGGCGGATCGTATCACGATCTCGTTGACATCGCGCTCGTCCACTACCAGTTCGAAACGATCCATCCATACGGTGACGGCAACGGTCGTCTCGGGCGGCTCCTGATCGCGCTACAGCTCTACGAAAACGGCTATCTCGAAGGTCCTACTTTGTATCTCAGTGAGTATTTCAATCGGAACAAGCAGACATACATCGACCGGATGCAGGCCGTTCGCCAGCACGGAAAGTGGGAACGCTGGCTCGAATTTTTCGTTCGCGGGATCAGATACCAAGCCGAAGAGTCCGTCGAACGAACGCTCTCGCTCCGTGAACTACACAGAGAGTACAGAGAGGAGTTCGGCGGTCAAACTCGAACGGATGCCAGACTCGCACTTTCGCTGTTCGAACAGCCCTATATTACCGCAGGCGATGTCAAATCACTACTAGACGTGTCGGGTCCAACGGCGTATCGCGCGATAAACAAACTGGAGGGCGAGGGGATTCTCGAAGAGGTAACCGACAAGGAGTACGGTCGTGAGTACCGGGCCAGAGAGATCTTCGAGATACTGGAGCGACCGCCACAGACGTACTGACTCTTCTGTACAATGACGGAGGTAATCGGTCGCCTGATCAGAACAGCGAGAGATGGCCCGTTACGCGATCCACCCGGTCATCTGCGGCCGGGCCGACCGCGAGCGCCGTTACCGTCCCCGATTCGAGTTGGGTGTGCCCCGCATCCCGAATCACAGCGTGGGGAACGCCCTCGCGTTCTGCTCGATCAGCAAGCTCGAAGATCTCCTTTTCGCCGCTCGCTTTGAGGACGACCTTCTTCTGACCGCTCCCCTTCCACTCCATTCTTCCCCCGGAATCGGTATCCTCGTAGGCCGACAGCGAGGCATGAGCGACCTGTGCGGCCAGCTTTCCTTTCCCCATGCCGATATCCGTGCGAGCAACGATCGCCTGTTTCATACATCTACTGGTTCGCCGGGAGTTAAAGTGGTGGCTACTCGGTTCCCATAGAGAAGATTTACACCCTATCGTCCGATTCGTTTGGGTATGATCCTCTCGGACGCCGATATCGCTCGTCGCCTCGACGCGGGTGATCTCGTAATCGAACCCATCGACGACTTCGACCTCCAGATCCAGCCCGCAAGCGTGGATCTCCGACTCGGACGCGAGTTCCTCGAGTTCCAGCGCACCAACATCCCCTGTATCCATCCCGGCAGCGAGGGCGAGGTGGATGAGTACGTCAGCGAAACGGTAGTTGAGAAAGACAAGGAGTTCATCCTCCATCCCGGCGATTTCGTCCTCGGAACAACCAAAGAGCGCGTCGAGATCCCCGCCGATCTGATCGCGCACGTCGAGGGGCGCTCCTCGCTCGGTCGCCTCGCCATCGTCGTCCATAGCACCGCCGGGTTGTGCGATCCCGGTTTTCGGGGCCGGATCACGCTCGAACTCTCGAATCTCGGCAACGCGCCCGTCGCGCTCACGCCCGACATGCGGATCAGTCAGCTGACGTTCACCGAACTCACGACGCCCGCAGAACGGCCCTACGGCAGCGAGCGGGGGTCGAAATATCAGGATCAGGCCGGGCCACAGGTCTCGAAGATCGAGGGGGATTCCGAGTTTGGAGGGACACAATGAAGTTCATCGAGGAGGTCGTCGTCGAGGAGTTTTTACCGACGTTTCGCTCGATGCTCGCGGAGGATCTCAGAGAGCGCGGACTGACCCAAAGCGAGGTCGCAACGCTGTTGGGGATCAGCCAGAGCGCCGTCTCGAAGTACGCCCACGGCGAGGTCGCGCGCAACGAGGTCTTTCTGACCGACGAACGGGTCACCGATCTCGTCTCCGAGGTCGGAACGGGGCTTTCCGCGGGCGATATGAGCCGAATACAGGCGCTGATCGAGGCGGAGGTACTGATCCGGCGGCTCGAAGCCCGCGGGAATCTCATCTCGACCCTTCACGAGGAGGCGATGCCCGAACTCGCCGAGTACAGTGGTGAGTTCCGAATCCACGATCCGGAAAGCGAGCTCCGAACCACCGAGCGTGTCCGTTCTTCGGTGCGCCGCGGGCTTCGAACGATCGAAAACACGAGCGGCTTTGCGGGGCTGATTCCGAACGTGGGATCGAACCTCGTCGAATGTACCCCCGACGCGACGACGATCGACGAGGTCGCGGGCGTACCGGGACGGATCTTCGACGTAAAGGGCCGGGCGACCATCCCCGGCGAGCCGGAGTTTGGGGTGAGCGAACACGTCGCAAGCGTCCTGCTCGCTGCACGCGAACACGGCAGCGAAGCCAACGCCGCACTGAACATTCGCTACGATCCCGCGCTCTCGGCGCTCCTTTCGGAAGCGGGCTACACCGTCGTCGAGTTCGAAGGCGAGAACGATCTCGATGAAGCGATCAAAGAGGCGCTCGAATCCGAACCCGAGGCGACCGTCCTCGCCCAAACCGGGGGCTTCGGGATCGAACCCGTGATCTACGTTCTCGCCGAAAGCGCACCGAAAGCTGCCGAGGCGATTGCACCCTTGCTGCAATGAGCGCGGCCGATTTTTACACCCGGTGGGCGCATCTCTACGATCACGTCTCTCGATCCATACCGGGAATCGCCGGACTGCGAAGACAGACTGCCCATGCGCTCGATCTCGAACTCGGGGACACAGTAATCGAGATGGGCTGTGGGACGGGTGCGAATCTCGCCTTCCTCCGCGAGCAGGTCGGTCCCGAGGGCAGCGTCGTGGGGGTGGATTTTTCCGATGGGGTGCTTCAGCGGGCGCGAACGCACGTCGAAAACGAAGGGTGGGAGAACGTCCACCTCGTCCGGGGTGACGCGAGATCGCCCCCCTTGGGGGGGGCTGACGCCGTCGTCGCCACGTTCGTCATCGGGATGTTTGCCGATCCCGAGCAGGTGGTCGGGGAGTGGTGTGCGTTCGTCGGCTCCGGTGGGAACATTGCTTTGTTGAACGCCGCCCGGAGTTCTCGGTGGTATGGCCCGCTCGTCAACCTCCCGTTTCGAGGGTTCGTCCTCGTCTCGACGCCCGGTAAACGCCGACTCGACGAGCCGGCCCACGTGCTTCTCGACGAACGAGTAGCGACGGGTCATGCGGCGGTCGAACGCCGGTGTGAGCGGACAGTTCATGATGACGGCGCGCTGGGTCTCGTGCGACTGACCGCCGGGCGAGTGCTATAGCCCTTCGAACTCGGCGATTCGATCGCGGAATCGGTCGGGGATCGGGTGGGGCTCTTGAGAATCGGGATCGAGAAATACTTGGATTGATTCGGCGGTCGCCGCCCGCTCGCCATCCGCAAAAACCTCGTAGCTCATCGGAAGACTCGATCGGCCGAGTTCGGGGACGTCGATCTCGACTCGGACTGACTGTTCGAGCAGGATCGGGCGCTCGTAGGAGAGTTCGAGGGTGGCGAGCACGGTCGAAACGGCGTCGAGCCCGTTTTCAAGGACTTCCTCGAAGTACTCGGCACGGGCCTGTTCGACGTAGGTGGCATACACCGCGTTGTTCACGTGTCCCATCGCGTCGATATCCCGAAACCGGACCTGTATGTCGGTGGAAAAGCCGCTCATTGCGTGGTCAAGACGGATGGGCGAAATAACTCCCGCGATCCGGTTCGAACAGAACTATCGGATCGGCGGCCGAACGGTGGGTATGACAGGTCCGTCGATGGAGAGAAAGATCGTGCTGCTGACCGGTGGAACGAGTGGGATCGGCCGGGAAGCCGCACTCGAACTCGCAGACCGGGGCGCGTCGGTTGCGATCGTCGGGCGGAATCGAGAGCGCGGGCGGGCGGTGGCGAGCGAGATCGATACGCGAAACGGGGATGGCTTCGCCGAGTTCTATACTACCGATCTCGCCTCCCAACAGTCGGTTCGCCGACTGACGGAGGAGTTCCGGGCGCGCCACGATCGTCTCGACGTGCTCGTGAACAACGCGGGGACGTTCCGCGGTGATCGCGGGGAGAGCCCCGAGAAGATCGAGGCGACCTTAGCGATCAACCACCTCGCACCCTTCCTGTTGACCCACCGGCTTGCTGATCTGCTTGCAGAGCGCACACCAGCACGGGTGCTCACCGTCTCCTCGGGGCTTCACAATCGAGGAACGATTCGGTTCGAGGATCTCGGATTCGAGAGGGAATACGACGCGTGGGACGCCTACGCTCAGTCGAAACTGGCGAACGTCCTGTTCGCGTTCGAACTCGCCGATAGACTTCCCGAGGGCGTGACCTCGAACGCCGTCGATCCCGGATTCGTTCCCGAGACCGCCCTCAGCCGCGAGGGATCGTTTCGAGGGAAGGCAACCTTAGGTGTGCTCTCGAAGCTCCCGCTTCCCTCGAAACGAAGCGTCGCCGAAGGTGCGAGTTCGATCGTCCGAGCGGCCGCAGATTCCGATCTCGATGGGATGACTGGTGACCAGTCATCCCATCGAGATCAAGAACGAGGCGATGCAGCGAAAGCTCGGCCAGGCCAAGTTCTTCTCGGCGACCTATAGGCTGTTCAAGCTCGATCACCTCGAGACGGCGCTCTCGGTTGA
>JADFQH010000030.1:0-1270 GCA_022561895.1 Methanobacteriota archaeon
GACGTTACCCTCGTGATTGCGAGCGATCACGGTTTTACCACCCTCGACTACGAGGTCCATTGCAATCAGTGGCTCGAAGAGGAGGGCTGGCTCTCCTTCGAGGGAGAGGAACACGCAGAGCTCGGCGATATCGCGGACGACGCACGTGCGTACTCGCTGATTCCGGGCCGATTCTACATCAACCTCGAAGACCGCGAACCGCGGGGAAGCGTGCCCGAAGAGGAGTACGATACGGTCAGAGACGAACTCAAAGCCGACCTCGAAGCGCTCGAAGGACCGGAGGGAACGAAGGTCTGTGAGCGCGTCGTCGAGAAGGAGGACGCCTTCCGGGGAGAACACGACGATATCGCGCCCGATCTCGTCGCGATCCCGAATCATGGTTTTGACCTGAAATCCGGGTTCAAGGGCCACGGCGAGGTCTTCGGCAAGGGGCCGCGAAACGGGATGCACAGCTTCGACAACGCCACCCTGCATATCGACGGCGAGGCGACGATCAGCGACGCCAACCTGTATGATATCGCGCCGACGATCCTCGACCTGATGGAGGTCGAGTACGACCGGGGCGAGTTCGACGGCGCAAGCCTCGTCTGAAATCGGACTACCAGTCTACTTCAACCCCGGACCCATAGCCCCGATATGCTCTATCGTGATCTCGACGGCAGCGAAGCCGAGAGCCCCGACGATCTCAGAATCCAGTACGAAGCCGAACTCGCCGAGGTACTCGAAGACGTTGGCGTCGAGAGCGCCGTCGAGGAGACGGGGATCGAGGCCGACCGGCTGGAGGCGCTCGTCGCGGGCGAATCGCCCGAGATAACGGTCGAAGAGGCCTGCGAGATCCTCGCGCTCGATCCCGAGGAGCCTGACACCGAGATCGTTCGTGCCGAAATCGAGGACCGCTTACTCTTAGGCATGACCACTGCAGTGCTCGACGTGGACACCATCGCCGCGAATCTCGAACGGGGTCTCTCGGGCAAGGAGGTCCACCAGCGCGTCGAGGGGCGCGCGCCGATGACGCTTTCGGAGTACGCCGAGATCCACTACTTCATCGGGGAGCGAAAACGATAATGCGCGTCACAATCCTCGGCTGTGGTTATATCGGGCTCGAACTCGGGGCACAGCTCACCGCACGCGGCCACGAGGTGTGCGGCGTCCGCCAGTCCGCGGAAGGTATCGAGGCGATCGAAGAAGCCGGCTTCGAGGGAGTTCGAGGCGACCTCACCGATCCCGACAATCTCGCACACGTGCCGGACGCCGACGCGACTCTCTAAAG
>JADFQH010000030.1:1280-8315 GCA_022561895.1 Methanobacteriota archaeon
CGTCTTCGTGGCGAGTTCGGGCGGACGCGGAGCCGACGCGGCCCGCGAGATCTACGTCGACGGCCTGCAAACCGCGGTCGAACACTTCTCCACTCGCGCCGACCCACCCAAGCGGCTCGTCTACACGTCCAGTACCGGCGTCTACGGCGATCACGGCGGCGGGTGGGTGGACGAAGACACTCCTACTGAGCCAACGACAGAAAAGACCCGCGTACTGAAAGACGCAGAGGAGGTGGCGCTCGACTCGCCGATCACCGGAACTGTCGTGCGCTTTGCGGGGCTGTACGGGTCCGACCGCTATCGCCTGGAGCGGTATCTCGACGGCCCCGTTACGGAAGGCTACCTGAACATGATCCATCGGGAGGACGCCGCCGGTGTCGTGCGATTCCTCTTGGAGGAAAATCTCGCGCGCGGCGAAGTGGTTCTCGCGGTCGACGACGAGCCAGTAGACAAATGGGGGTTCGCAGACTGGCTCGCAGCACAGTGTGGTGTTCCCGAGCCTCCAAAGCAAACCAAAGACGAGCGCCTTTCCGAACAGAGCCTCTCGGAGTCCGCCCGTCGTCGGATCCTCACGAGCAAGCGCTGTTCGAACGAAAAGCTCCACGAACTCGGGTATGAGTTCTCGTTTCCAACGTACAAAGAAGGCTACCGCGAGGCGATCAAAGCCTATCCGAGCCGGTAGGGGTTATTGAACTCGAACTGGTAGGGTGGGTATGGCGACCGCAGACGGCACCTGGGCCTACCGGGATCGATTCGGCGATGAGTTCGGCAGGACCTACTTCCGGCGGTTTGGCGACGGCGTGATCTCCAGTCTCGGTCTCGGAACCTATCTCGGCGATCCGACCGACGCCGTGGACGAGCGGTACGAAAAAGCGATCCTCGCTGCGCTCGACGGGGGCTGTAACGTCCTCGATACGGCGATCAACTACCGCCACCAGCGAAGCGAGCGCGTCGTCGGGCGGACGCTCGAAGAAAGCGACGTTGAGCGCGAGTCGGTGCTCGTCGCGACCAAGGGCGGCTTTCTGCCGTTCGACGGCGAGCGCCCCGAGAATCCGAGCGAGTTCGTTCGCGAGGAGTACGTCGGTTCCGGGCTCGTCGCCCGCGAGGACCTCGTCCGCGGCAGTCACTGTATCGCCCCCGATTTCATCGAGGATCAACTCGATCGATCGCTGTCGAATCTCGGGACCGAAACGATCGATCTGTACTACGTCCACAATCCCGAAGCGCAGTTAGAAGCGCGCTCGCAGGAGGCCGTTTACGACCAGTTGGAGGCGACCTTCACCCGATTGGAAGAACGGGTCGCTGCGGGCGATATCAGGTATTATGGCGTGGCGACGTGGGACACGTTTCGGGTGCATTCCGAACACGCAAGCTACCTGTCTCTCCCCGAGATCGTCTCACGGGCGCGTGCGGCAGCGAAGGCGGCCGGAAACACCGCGACGCATCTCCGGGCTATCCAGCTTCCCTTTAACGTCCGGATGGCCGACGCGTTCACCGTCGAGGCACACGACGGCGCGGAGGGGGTCGAAAGCGTGCTCTGGTTCGCCCAGAAAGCGGGGCTGAACGCGTTTGCGAGCGCGGCTATCGGACAGGGCCAGCTTGCGGCGGGGCTGCCGGAGGCGGTGGCCGAGCGGTTGGAAGGTGATTCGGAGGTCCAGAAAGCGATCAACTTCGCACGCAGCGCACCGGGCGTGACGAGCGCATTAGTCGGAATGAGTAGTCGAGAACACGTCGAAGAGAACCTCGAAGCCTGCCGGTTCGACCCGATGGGAGCCGAGGCGTTCGATCAGGTGTTCGAATAATGGTCCCTCACCCGCGCATGTACAGCGAGTAGAGAATGCAGGCGAGTCCAACGAGTTCGATTGTTCTACTAATGATCGGGAGCGTGTAGGTATAAGTGAACGAACCGAAGGCGAACAGATCCCCGAGTGAGGTGATGACCAGCGAGAGCACAAACGGCGCGACAGTGACGAGCGCGAGACCGACCGCGAGATACAACATTGGGCGACTGACGTGGCGACGATAGCCACGGTACGCCTGAAAGACGATGAGAATTCCCATTCCGGTTGCACACAGCGTCAGCGCGAGCAACAGCAGGTAGGCAGCGGCTGCCGTTGCGGTCATCTGACCCCCTCCCAGAGTCGAGTGAATCGGTCCGCTGCGTCCTCGGTGGTTTCGAGACCGACCTCGATACTCGCCATCCGTGAGATCAACGGTCAGGCGCTGGAGTTTCGCCTCGTAGACCCCGTAGTGTCTGCCCTCTTCGTGGAACTCGGTTCGTTTAACGAGCAGCTCACACGCGATCAGTCGGTCGATACGTCGGTAGATCGTCGGGAGTGAAGCCTCACAGGCCTCGCTCAGGCGCTTTGCGGACATCGGTTCCTCGCTCGTTTCGGTGAGGATTGCCCTCGCGTACTCATCGTCGAGCAGCGCGAACAGCTCGTCGGGCGGCGGCTCCTCACTCACGACTGATTCGTTCCTCTATGATCAACCTAAATGGCTCTCACGATTTTCTCATCGAGAGAACTACCCTTGGATTTATGACCTGACCCTGATCAGTCGTGAATATGTCGTTTCGGTTTCGGACCGTCATCATCGACGGCGCGTCACTTGCGGCGAGTCGAAACGGGGTCGTTCTCATGGTGCTCGTCGCGCTCGCAGAACTATTTTCAGTGCTTCTGTTTCTCTCCGCCGGATCAGTCTACGTTCCCCTTGGTGACGGCGTTGTGGGTGTCGAGGGCGCACCTACACCGGGTGAGGAACTCCCCGAAGCTCTCGCAGGGTTCGCGACGTTTTTCGCGGGCGTACTCGGTGCGATTCTCACCGTTCCGATCACGATTATCGCCATTCGCACCTTCGTCGGTAGCGAGCGAGACACCATTCCCGACGAGTACATATTTCATCGCCTTGGCCGGGCAACCCTCAGCGCCTATCTCGCCGGACTCGTCCTCTTTTTCGGCTACATCCTCGCGTTCGTCCTGCCATTCGTTCCGCTGTACTGGCTGTTCGGTGAGGTGACGGGCCTCCCACTCGTGGCAGTACTACTGCTGATGCTGGTCGTTGGTCTCACGCTCGCTGTGTTTTTCTGGATCTCCCTACTATTCGTCACCTACGAGATCGCGGTGCGCGATATCCGCGTTGTCGGTGCACTTCGTGGAAGCTGGCGGCTCACATCGGGAACGCGGCTTCGACTGTTCGCGCTTGCGGTCGTCCTCGCAGGGGTTCAGTGGGCCGCGGTCGGTCCGCTCGTCCCCTTCGCTTCCGAGATGATTCTGCTCACGTTGTCGGTGCCGTTCAGCGCAGTTGTCGGGATCGTTGCGATTGCGATCTACGCACGGGTGTACTACGAACTGGCGGAGTTCGGTACTGATTCGTCCTCCATTGACGCTTGAGCGGACTGTTTTTCTCGTTCTGAAAAAAGTACTACGGTTCATATCAGTACGCCGAGTATCACGAACTGCATGAGACGTAATCGATCCCCGATGGCGCTCGGTGCGGTTGCGATGGCGACGATGCTCGTCCTCGCGGGCTGTGCCGGTGTCCTCTCGGGCAACCCCGATGCCGACGAGATCGCCCAACAGTTACAGGACCGACAGGACGAGATCGACGATATTCAGGGCGTGATGACGATCGAGTCCGACTTCGATGGCGAGGCAACTGAAACGACAATGGAGTTCTGGGAGCGCCCGAACACCGGTGAGCACCGCTCGGAAGTGATCGAATCAACCGGCTTCGAATCCGAGGGAGACGTGACGGTCCACGACGGTACCACGACGTGGATTTACGACAGCGAGGCGAACGAGGTGACGCGCCTCGATCTCGATCTCGACCTCGATGAGATGGAGATCGACGAGGGCGAAATCATCGAATCGATGCTCGACGAGTACGATGTCGAGTACAATGGTACCGAGACGATCGGGGATCATGACACCCATGTGCTGGAACTGACACCGACGGATGAAGCTGACGAGGAGTTCGCCTATGACGAGCTGACGATGTGGGTCGATGACGAATACTGGTATCCCGTCAAACAGGACGCGACGATGTCCGTGGGTGAGGAGACGGTGACGACGACGATCACCTACGAGGAACTCGCGTTCAACGAAGGTATCGACGACGAGAAATTCACCTTCGACGTGCCTGACGGCGCTGAAGTCGTCGAGGCCGAACTTCCGGAAACCGAGCAGTTCGATAGCGTAAGCGAGGCCGACGACGCCACCGAATTCGACGTGGCTGAACCTGACGTGCCCGACGAGTACGAGTTCGATAGCGCAACGGTGAGTGAACACGAGAGCGAAACCTCCGTGAGCCTGCTCTACGAGAACGACGAGTATCTTTTCGTCTCGATTTCGGAGACCGAACCGATGACCACCGACGGTGAGACCGTCGAGGTCGGTGATACGGAAGCGACGATTCACGATATGCCCGGTACGACGAGCCTCCAGTTCGAGTGTGACGGGCTGTATCACGACGTGAGCGGTGATCTCGACGAGGACGAACTGATCGAGATCGCGGAGCCGCTGTCCTGCGAATAAATACAGCGTTTCTCGGTACCCACTGACGATTTTCACGGCAACTCCGGCGCGTTTCGAAAGGGTTGGGACCCACCCCCGCGACAGTCGAAGTAGTGACTCGGAGCCGGCTGTTCGTCTCGCTGTGTTCGATGGCGTTTCTCATCAACCTCGTTCGGGTGGTCTACGCCCCGCTCGTCGAGCCGTTACAGGCCGCCTTCTCCGTCGGGCCAGGAACCATCGGGCTGGTCGTCACGCTGGTGTGGACCGGCAGTGCGCTCCCCCGAATCCCGATCGGCTATCTCCTCACTATTATCCCGCGCCACCGGGTCGTGTTGCTCTCGGGGCTGATGCTCGCCGGTTCATCGTTACTTGCAACGTTCGCGAACTCGATTCTCACCCTCGCGCTCGGCGCGTTCCTCATCGGTACTGCCACGAGCGGCTATTTCGTCTCCGCGAACCCGCTCATCAGCGAACTCTATACTGGTCAAGTAGGCAGAATGCTCGGGATTCACGGCACGGCGACCCAGCTGGCCGCGGTGATCGCCGCCCCGCTCGTGACCCTCTCCTTGCTCGTTTCGTGGCGGCTGGTCTTTGCGCTCATCGCCGTCGGCGCGCTCGTTTCTACCCTCTTTCTCTACCGGATCGCAAAGCGCACGGAGTTTCCCGCCGCAAGCGGCGTCGACCGGGATTTCGTCGGGGCGATTCGGGCACAGTGGCGACTCATTTTCGTCGGCGTCGCGGTGTTCGGCGCGACGAGCTTCGTCTGGCAGGGCGTCTTCAATTTTTACCCCTCGTATATGGAGACCGCCCGCGGGTTCGATCCCGGAACGGCCCGAAATCTCTTGACAGTGACCTTCGCTGCGGGCGTGCCAGCCTTCTGGATCAGCGGGCTGCTCGTCGACCGCCTACCGACACTTCCCTACTTGCTCGGGATCATCGGGAGCTTCATCGCGGGCGTGCTGCTGCTGACGGTTGCGAACGGTCTCCTCGGGATCGTGCTCCTCAGCGCCCTCATCGGCTTCGTCATCCACAGCATGTTTCCCGCCGCGGACACCTTCCTGCTCTCGTCGTTTCCCGACGAGCATCGTGGTGGGGCCTACGCCACCTTCAGCGGCGGGATGATGTTCGGCCAGGCGCTTGGAAGCTGGTTCGTCGGCGAACTGGTCGAGTTCGGAATCGCCTACGATACCGTCTTTCAGGGACTCGCGCTCGCGCTGGCCGCGCTCGTCGGAGCCGTTGCGCTGCTGGGCGCTGCGGGCCGACTGCCGGCGGCGACTGGCGCATAAGGGAGTCGAACCGATCCGTCGGGATCGACGCCGGCAGAAGCAGGCTCCACTCCCAAGTGGATCGCAGCCATGAGAGCCTCCGGCTGGACGAGGACGGGGTGAGCTTGGTGGGCGAGTTTGCCGAGGCGCAGATGCCGCTGAGCGTGATCTGTCACGCGCCGTGGGTACTGGTCGAAGCCGATGTCGTCGAGGGCCGAACCCTCACGTCGTACCCGAGCCCCCGGACCGATATCCGCAACGCGGGCGGCGAGTGGGTTGACGAGGAGGTCGTCGTCGACGAGGGGCTGGTAACCAGCCGCGATCCCGACGACCTACCCGCTTTCTGCGATACGGTCGTCGAGGAGACCGAGGAAGGTCAGCACTAAGCCGGCGAACGCGTAACGGCCTGCTGTGATATCTCTCGGCTGTACGTCGTTCAAGATGCTCGCTGTACCGGGGATGTGAGGATCTCAACACAGTTACGGCTGGCAGTATAGTAGCCGTTGAACGTCGATACGCACTCGCTTTGCGGATTCGCGGCCAGCGCTCGTAGGCGCTGGCCACCCGCGTACACACGGTGTGAAAACAGTTTCAACGACTACTAATCCGCTCGCTCGAAGGAAGCGTCGATGGAGTACGTCCAAGAGCGGATCGCGACGCTCCACGATCTCACCGACCCGACGCCCGACGCCCCCACGGAGCGCGCCGCCGTCGTCGTTCCGATGACCGACCGCGAGTACGCCGGACTCGCCGCGGAGCGAACGCTGAAAACGCTCGAATCCGTCGATCCCGCCCGCGTGATCGTCCCGCTTCGCGCGCCCGAATCGCGTATCGAGGAGTTCCGGCGCTGGCTCTCGGAGTTCGACCTCTCGCTCACCCTGCTGTGGTGTAACGCCCCCGAGGTCGACGCGCTGCTCGCCGACCACGGGATCGAGGGCGAAGCGGGCAAGGGGAGGGATGTCTGGCTCGCGTTCGGCGTCGCCGCGCGCGAGGAGTACCTCGTCCTCCACGACGCCGACGTGGCGAGCTACGACGCCGCCCACGTCCCGCGGCTGCTCGCCCCGCTTACCGAGTTCGACTTCGCGAAGGGCTACTACGCCCGTGTCGAGAACGATCGCCTGTACGGCCGGCTCTTTCGACTCTTTTACGAGCCGCTGGTCGCCACCCTGTCGAATCGCCACGACCACGCGCTGCTCGACTATCTGGGGGCGTTTCGCTACGCGCTTTCCGGGGAGATGGGGTTTCGCTCCGAAATC
>JADFQH010000030.1:8325-16131 GCA_022561895.1 Methanobacteriota archaeon
CGCCTCCTCCAGCCGGAACTCCGCCTCCAGCCGGCGTGGGGTCTCGAAACCGGGCTGCTCGGCGAGGCGTTTCTCACCGCCGGATTCTCGGAGACCGCACAGGTCGATCTGGGAATCCACGAGCACGACCATCGAGCCGTTCGCGGGGAGACCGGCTTGGCAGGGATGAGCACGCACGTCGCGAGCGCGCTGGCACAGGCGCTCTCGGACGCCGGAATCGAGCCGGAGTTCGAGACACTACCGGAGGCCTACAGGGAGACGGCAGAGCGCTTTGTCGAGGGTTACGCCGCCGACGCCGCGTTCAACGGTCTCGACTACGACCGGGAGGCAGAACGCGCACAGGTCGACACCTACGCCGAGGCGATCACGCCCCCGGAGACGGATTCGCGCCTGCCCGCGTGGGCCGACACCGATCTCTCGCCCGCGGAAGTCACGGCCGCGAGCGAACGGGCGTTCGACTGACGTTAGCAGTTTTCCTTCCCGAGACGATCCCGCATGCGCTCGACGCTGTCGTCGAGCCGGGGGTCGCGCGCGAGTCGCCACCCATCGTCCTCGCGTTCAACTCGCCCTTCGGAGCGCAGCTCCGAGAGCCGGCGGGCAACCGCGCCCGCATCGGCGTCGAGCCGACGGGCGATCGCCGCGGTCGTCGCCCGCTCCGAGTCGCGGATCGCTTCGAGGAGTGCGGTGTCGTCCATACCAAGCGAACGTTCCCACAGCGAAAGTCGCTTGTGCCCTCCCGGATGGAGCCTCGTTTGGCCGCGATCGAAAACTGCCGACCACCGGACGGAACGCTGTGATTTGTATATTTGGATAATCTCAAATCATTTGTATCCGCGGATCGAAGATCCGACGATGGCAGAATCCCAGCAGCGGTCGTGGACGGAGACGACGAGCGGGCGAGAGCGGGTTCGCCACGTCGTCGAACTACTCGACGGTCCCACGCCGGTTGGGGAGATCGCCGACCGCGCGGAGGTCTCGCGGACGACCGCCGACGACGAACTCGGACGGCTGGCGAGCGACGACTGGGTGATAGAGACGACCGTCGACGGCAAGAAAGGCTACGATCTGAACCCCGTGCGCATGCTGTTCGACGAGATCACGACCCTCATCGAAGAACACAGTCGAGAGGAGTTAGAGGGGCAACTCGCGGCGCTCACGGAAAAACGGGAAGCACTTGCGAAAGAATACGGGAGCGATTCGCTGTCGGCGTTCCGCGAGCAGCTTACGGACGACGAGCTGTCCGCCGAAGAGATCCGCGAACGACGGAACGTCATCGCGACGTGGGAGGCGCTCGACACCGAACGCAGCCTCGTGAAACACGGACTCGGGCTGTACGAGGACGTCGCTACGCTCACCGCACCGCGGACGGACAGCTCCTCGACGTTCGCCTGATGGGTCGTGTTTCTCGTCGACAGAGCGAACTTACAGAGCAAGCGGCTTCACGACCGGATCAAACACAGGCTCCGGGCGAGTTCACTGACGTACAGCGACGCCGCACCGATCCGCGGGAAGCCGGGTCCGTACCGTGTTGTCGGTGAGGTAGATCCACGAGAGTTCCTCGAGGATGAGAACTATCCTACAGGGACAGCCCGGATAGAGATCGAGTTTCAGCTCCGAACGGACGATCCTCACGAGTACTACTGGTTCAACTGGATCGAACCGGATCGTCGAACCCTGGTCGGCTGGCATCAGGAGGAGACGCACGACGAGTTTGGACCGGTCCACCGTCAGGTGAACGACGGATCGGTGGCCGTCGATCACGAACCCGCCCGGTTCATCGATGCACATCCGCTCGACGTCGTTTCACGGCGACTCGAAACGCTCTCCGAACTCGTGTGCGCCGTCGAGTGGGACGGCGGACGGCCGGTCCGGTTCGACTGTTATAGGGATTCTCGTTAGAAGCCATAGAATCCTGCTGGACGAACCAGCCACCGTAGTCGGATAACCGGCTACGAAACGATGATTGGCAACGAGAATCCCTATAGTCGAGACGTTCTTGGGCCGACGCGACGACGGTCGAACCATGCTCAATTACGACGAACTCGCGGGGATCTGCGAGCTGTTCGGCGCGCTCACGCGCGAGGAACTGGCGGAGGCGCGCTCGGAGCTCGCCTTCCGACAGGGGCGCGAACCGGGCGACGAAACGGCGGTCGAGACGGCGATTTCCGAGTACGCGCTGGTCGAGTTCGACGGGCTGTTCGTCGCGGGGCCGGCGGCGTTTCCGACGCTTCCCGAGGGTGCGAGCGACCTGCCGCATATTCTGGACGTGCCCGAGCGGGAGATCAGTAGGAAAAAACTCGGCGAGGCGGTCCTCGCGAAGCTTCGCGAGGAAGCGGACCGCGAGCTCGTGCGCGAGGTGAGTTACGATCTCGAAGCGTGGGCACCGGTCGACGCGAGCGAGGTTCGCGCAGAGCAAGAACGGCTATAACCTCGGAGCCGATAGGCCAACCAATGGACCTCAGTCGGGTCAGGGATCGAGAGCCACGACGGGTCACGGGCGAGGAGCGCAAAGCAGCGGTGGTCGTCCCGATCGTCTATCGGGAAAACGAGCCGTATCTGCTGGTGACGAAACGCGCCGAGGACCTCTCGGATCATCCCGGCCAGATGAGCTTTCCCGGCGGCGGGCGCGAGACGTACGATGAGAATCTGTATGCGACCGCACTCAGGGAAGCCCGCGAGGAGATCGGCCTTCTCGAAGAGGAGGCGGAGTTCGTCGGCCAGCTCGACGATATTCGAACCGTCACGGAGTTCTCGATCACGCCCTTCGTCGTCGAGATCCCCGATAGAGAGTACGAGCCGGACGATCGGGAGGTCGCAGAGATCGCGATCCTACCGATCGCGGGCTTTATCGACGATCAAAACCACGAGCTCGAACAGCGCGAACACCCTTACTACGGCGAGATTGTCATTCACTACTTCCGCGTCGGTGGCTACACCGTCTGGGGCGCGACGGGGCGAATCCTCGTCCAGTTTCTCGAACTGGCGACCGACTGGCGCGCGCCCGAGCGGCTCGATCCCGAATCCTACGGGTAGTTGCGCCGAACGACATCCTTTTGCGGGCGAATAGAATACAAAGGGCATGGTCGCACGGACGATTGATCGCGTTCCGACACGGTCGTGAGTCGCTTTTCAGAGGGGACGATGCTACAAGGTGAGGGAGTCATCTCGACCGGGATCGACGCCGCCGCGCTCAAACCCGCCGAGTGCGACGTTTCTCGCGGTGTGGATCTCCCGTTCAGTACGGTAGTGATCGACTACGAAGGACAGCGCCACCTTCCGGATCGGCACACACTCAAAGCGCTCGACGAGAAGAAGGAGGTGTATCTGACGACGCCGGTTCGTGCAAACGGGTTCGACCCAATCGGGGACAGCTCACTGCTCGGGGAGCTACCCCAGGGAGTCGAACGGGTGCTCGTGGCGGGTCATAGCGCCTATCTGAGCGAAGAGGAACGGGAGAAAGCAATCGCGCCACGGCTGAGTGCGGCCGTCGAAAGTACGTCGAACGCGTGGGTCGGAACCGAAGGGATCGAGCGGATCGCGCTGGCGACGGGCGCACCCCAGTTCGAGCTGTTAGATCGTTCGACCGAGCGGGACCTCCGCGGGCTTCGAGCTGCGGGCTTCTCCGGCGAGATCGCGGTCTACGCACCGACGGTGGTAAGCGAAAACGAAAACGACATCCTCGATGCGGTCGGCGGATACGTTTCGCGGCGGCGGGCGGTTTCCCGCGCGCTGCCCGAGGGTGCGCCGACGGACGCCACGGTGAGCGGGCGCGCCCGCGAGGTGCTGCTCGCGGCGAGTCGCGATTTCGCGCTCGTGGGCGCTCCCGAGGGGGTTCGCGAGCAGGTCGAAGCGCTCAGAACGGCGGGTGCGGACACGGTCGTCGGCTACCCAGCGAGGGGGATCGAGTCGTTTATGGAGTGATCGATAGCGCTAACTCCCCTCGAACGCGCCTCTCGATATGGCAGGGACGATCGCGGTCGTCGGCGCCGGTGCGGTCGGGTTGACGGCGGCCTACGACCTCGCACGCGCGGGCGAACGCGTGACCGTCTTCGAGCGCGGGTCGGTCGGATCGGGAAGTACGGGACGGGCCGCGGGCGTGGTGTACGACGCCTACGCCGAGGACCGGGATGCGAAAATCGGCCGGCGTGCGATCGAGCGGTTTCGCGAGTTTTCGGGCGAAGGGAACTTCGAGTTCCACGACTGTCCCTACTGCTGGTTCGCGCGCGATGGCGACGAAAAGCGAGCGACCGCCATCCGCGAGCAGGTTCCACGGATGCAAACGCATAGAATCGACGCCGCGTTGCTCGAAAGCGAGGAACTCGCGACGCTCGCGCCGGCGATGGAAACCGAGGACGTGGGCGCGGCCGCGATCACCTACGGCGCGGGCTGGACCGAGCCGGCGACCTACACGACGATGATGGCCGAGAAAGCGCGCGCGGCTGGCGCGGAGATCAGGACGAATACGCCCGTCTCGCTTTGCGAAGACGGAGTTCAAGCCGAGGGCCGCGAGGAGGCGTTCGAGACGGTGATCGTCGCGGCTGGCGCGCACACGAAACGGCTGGTCGAGGCGGCGGGCTACGCGATCGCGATGAAACCCTACCGGGTGCAGGCGCTCGTCCTCGATACGGAAATCGAAACCCCGATGGGCTACGACGCTACCGCCGGGTTCTACTTCCGGCCCCACCCGGAGGGGCTGCTCGTCGGCGACGGAACGGAAGCAGTCGAAAGCGACCCCGACGACTGGGACCGGGAGGCCAATGAGGGATTCGTCGACTCGGCGCGCGAACGGGCGAGCGAGCGGTTCGGGCTCTCGGAGCCGGCCGTCGAGCGGGCGTGGGCGGGGCTGTGTACCGCGACGCCCGACAGAGATCCGTTGGTGGGCTGGCTTTCAGCGGATCTCTACGTCGCGACCGGGTGGCAGGGCCACGGGTTCATGCGCGCGCCGGCAATGGGCGAGCTGATCGCTCGGGAGGTACGTGGTGACTCGGGCATCGAGGCGTTCCGCCCGATGCGATTCTCGGGCAACGAGGAGTTTTCGATCACTGAGGGGATGGCCGTCGAGTAATTATGTCGGTGTCGGGTTCCCGGTCGGGTCGCTATCGTCGTCCTCGATATCTCCGATCTCGATATCCTCGGACTCGTCGACTTCGGAACTCGTTTCGAGTTCTTCGGTGTCCTCGATCGTGACGCTCGTCGCGTCGTCCTCACCCTTCGGAATCAGCACGTGGAGTGTGCCGCTGTCCTTCAGTGTGGCCGTGGCCGCCTCCGCGTCGATGGTGGCGTCCTCGGGCAATCTGACGTGGCCGTCGAGCGAGAGACCGCGACCGGGCAGGCGCATCTCGAACTCGTCATAGAACTCCCGGAACCGTTCGAGGCGGACGAGCACCTCGCCGTTTGCGAATCGAACTTCAACATCGCCACCCGAGACGCCCGGTGCGTCGAAGACGGCGAGATAGGCGTCGTCACTTTCCAAGAGATCCGCCGCGAGCGGACGGGACTCTTGGACTTGGCTCGCCACCCGGCCGACGCTCTCTGCAACGCGATTGCCGACGGATTTGCCGATCTCCCAGACCTTCATAGCTCGACCGCCTCCAGACAATCAGTTCCACCACAGTACGGACACGAAAAGTCCTCGACGCCCACGTCGTCGGGCATGTCGTAGGTGTAGTGGAGTTCGAACATATCGAGTTCACACGAGTCGTCCGTACAGACGACTTCGAGGGTCGCTGGCATACGAAGGGGTACGCGCGGCGCGATTATCAATGTCGTGGGTGAGGAGGATCGCTACCGCCGCGTCCATCGTAGTTATTTCCACCGTGAACTGTACCGATAGTTCCACACAACAGCTATACTCGATGGCGTGGCTCTTGGTAACATGGCAACAGAAACGGCGATGAGAGCCGATCATCCGTACGATCCCCTGACAGCTGAGGAGATCGACCGCGCACGCGAGATCGTAGAGAACGAACGCGAGCTCGGCGAGCGGACGCGATACGTAAAGATCGTTCTCGACGAGCCGCCGAAGGAGGCTGTCAACGAGTTCGAGGCGAGCGAGACGGACGCCGAGCGGGCGGCGTTCGTCATCCTCCGGGATAGCGAGGAGCCAACGACCTACGAGGGAGTGATCTCGCTCGATACTGAGGAGGTCACTTCGTGGGAAGCGAAACCGAACGTCCAGCCCTCGATCACCTTAGAGGAGTTCGATCTGTGCGAGGAGACGGTCAAAAACAACGAGGAATGGCGAGAGGCCGCCGCAAAGCGCGGCGTCGAGGAGTTCGATCTCGCGATCGTCGATCCGTGGTCGGCGGGCCACCATCTCGTTCCCGAGGGCGTCGATCGGAACCGACGGCTCGCCCACGCCATGTCGTGGATGCGCACGAGCGAGGAGGACAACGGCTACGCGCGGCCGATGGACGGCCTGCACGCGTGGGTCGACCTCGACGAGATGGAGGTCGTGAAAGTGCTCGATCGGGGCGTCACGGTTGATGACGTGGTGAACGACCTCGAAGACGCCACCTACCGCGAGGAGGACCGAGAGCTTCGCACCGATCTCAAGCCGTACAACGTCGACCAGCCCGAAGGACCGAGTTGGAAGATCGACGGACGGAAGATCGAGTGGCAGAAGTGGCATCTCCGGGTGGGGTGGACACAGCGCGAGGGGCTCGTTCTCTACAACATCGGTTACGAGGAGGACGGAGAGATCAGGAAGATCGTTCATCGTGCCTCGGCGGCGGAGATGTCGGTTCCCTACGGTGACCCGGACCCGAATCACAACTGGAAGAACGCCTTCGACATCGGCGAGTACAACATCGGGCGGCTGGCGAACGCGCTTTCGGAGGGCTGTGACTGTCTGGGCTACATGCATTACTTCGACGCGGTGATGAACGATACCAGTGGTGAGGTGAGCGTCGTCCCGAACGCGATCTGCCTCCACGAAGAGGATTTTGGAACTCTTTGGAAACACACCGACTGGCGCACCGAGAGCACGGAAGTGCGGCGAAACCGCCGCCTCGTCATCTCCTTCGTCGCGACCGTCGGGAACTACGACTACGAGTTCAACTGGTACTTCTACCAAGATGGCTCGATCGAGCCACAGGTCCGGCTGACGGGGATCAACAACAACGGACTCGTTTCCGACGACGAGGAGCCGACGTCAGGCTACTACGAGCTGATGGCTCCGAACATCAAGGGGATGGTCCACCAGCATTTCTTCAACTTCCGCCTCGACATGGCGGTCGACGGGGAGAAAAACGAACTTTACCGACGACAGAACGAGCGCATTCCGAAGGGTCCTGAAAAGAAAATCGAGTGGGACGGCGAGGACGGTGTCGATGGGATCAACCCCACGGGGGCGACCTTCTACTCCGAGAAGACGAAGCTCGAAACGGAAAAACAGGCCCGAGAGCTAATCGACTCCCTGAAGGGCCGGTACTGGCAGGTCGAGAACCCCGAGAAGACGAACTATCTCGACCAGCCGGTCGGATACAAACTCGTGCCGGGCGAGAACGTCGAGGCCTGTGCCCAGCGCGAGTCGAGCATCATCGACCGGGCGACGTTCATCAAGTACCACCTCTGGGCAACCCCATATCGTGAGGATGAGCGGTTTCCGGCCGGTGAGTACCCCAACCAGAGCCCCGGCGGGGATGGGCTTCCGAAGAGGGCCCTGTACCTGGTGGCCTTCCCGCAGCCGGGTGTGTGGGAGAGCCGGTACCGGGGTCCGCACGGCGACAAAGTCTGGGTGGACCTGTACGATCACTGGCTGGATCCGGCCTGAACAGAGGGAGGACCATATGACGGACGAGCACG
>JADFQH010000309.1 GCA_022561895.1 Methanobacteriota archaeon
ACAGACGAGAAGAACGCCGAGGCTCACGGACCACACCCCGGTTTCGATACGCCGCGTCACGATGGCAACTGGGGTTGCTTTAGATAAATACTTATTGAATAGGCGTGCAGTCAGAGTATGCGCAATCTGATTGCCGTCGTCGTGGCGCTGCTGGTGTTCACGTCGACGTTTGGAGTGGGGATGGTGGGGGGAGATGGCGGCGTTGTGGCTGCCCAGCCCGAGTGTGAGTTTCCGACCAGTGCGACCGACGCGAACGGCGAGGAGATCACGATAGACGAAGAGCCCGAGCGAGTCGTCGCGATGCAGCCGAGTGATGCTCAGATCCTCTGGGAGATCGGCGCAGAAGAGAACGTCGTCGGGATGCCGGTCGGCCAGTACACCGAGTATCTAGAGGGTCACGACCAAGTCGAGGATATCTCCGAGGGCGACGGGATCACCGTCAGCACCGAGCGCGTCGTGGATCTCGAACCCGATCTCGTACTGGCCTCGGCGGTCGCCGACGACGAGCAGATCGAGCAGCTTCGTGATGCGGGGCTGACGGTGTATCAGACACAGGAGGACGCCTCGATCGACGACGTGGCCACATCGACGGAAACAGTTGGGGACCTCACCGGTGAGTGTGAGGGCGCGGGCGAAACGGTCGACTGGATGAACGACGAACTCGGTGCGATCGAAGAGAGCGTCGAGGGCGAGGAGTCGCCCACCGTGCTGTACGCAATGGGTGATGGTTTTACTGCCGGTGAGGGTACGTTTATCGAGGACATTATTCACACTGCCGGCGGCGAAAACCTCGGAAGCGAGGCAGGAATCGAGTTCTACGACCAGATCAGCGAGGAGGTCGTGATCGCGGAGGATCCGGACTGGATCGTCTATCCGGATAACTTCGAGGAGCCGCCCGTAAGCGAGCAGGTTATAGAAAGCACGACCGCCGGCCAGGAGGACCGGACCGTCGCCGTCGACGCCCAGCGGATGAACCAGCCCGGTCCGCAGGTGGTCTATGCGATCGCCGACCTCGCAGAAACGTTCCACCCCGACGCCTACGGGGCCACACAGGACGCTGGCGACATGGGCGCGGACGAGTCCGAGGAGGAGCCAGCTGATGCGGACGAAGACCAGCCCGGATTTGGAGTTGCTGCTGCGCTCGTCGCCCTTCTCATTGCTGGCCTGCTCTTCTTGCGAGGGCGGTAGGTCACAAGGGGTTTTATCCTCGAAGAATCGAGAAGGGATATGGTCGAAAACGTGATCTGGCCCGCGTATCTCGATAGCGAGGTCTCGCGGTCGAAGGGACGGCGTGTGCCACAGGATCTTGCGGTCCCCGATCCTACCGTGGACGAGATCGCCGCCGCCGCCCAACAGGTGGGCTATGACGCCGTTATCGAACGCGATCAGACCTATCCCCGCGAGTACGAGCCTCGAGGGAGGGTGCTCGTCAAAGACGCCGATGATGCCTCGAAGAACGATCTCGTCCAAGCCATCGCCGCCTACGTGACGGCGCTCCGAGAATGAGACGTGTTGGCGAGGTCGTCCGCACAGCACAGGGACTCGCAATCGTCCGCTGTCCGGAAGGCGACTCCCCCGAAATCGGAACGATGGTAGTGGACGAAAACCTCTCGGAGATCGGCCGGATCGTCGATGTCTTTGGACCCGTTTCCCGACCCTATGTCGCGGTGACACCGGACGAGCGGGCCATGCTCCCGAAACTGCTCGGTGGAAAACTGTACGCGCGGTAAGCGGGTAACGAAACCCCAAAGGCCCACGGGCGAAACCGAGAGATATGGACCAGCCTCCCCGTGTTCTGGCCGCGATGGGCGGAACGCTCGCGCTCTTTTTCACCATCCAACTCGGCGCGCTCGCGCTGGTCGAACCCTTTCAGACTGCGGGGCTGCAGACCGTCGAGAACCCCGAGGACCCGACCAACTCGTTTCTCTATATCGGCGCGATCCTCGTCGCCACGGGGCTAATGCTCGCGGCGTTCAAGTTCGATTTTCAATGGCTCATCCGGGGGATGGTCGTCCTCGCGAGCGTCTTTCTCTCGTGGTACGTCCTCGTCGTCGTTGTACCCCCGATAGTGGTCCTGAACGGGATTCACGTCCTTGCCGCGCTCGGCGCGCTCGCGATCGGCGCTGGACTCGCCGTCTACCCCGAGTGGTACGTCATCGACGCCGCGGGCGTGATCATGGGTGCGGGCGCGGCCGGGATCTTCGGCATTACCTTCGGCATTCTCCCCGCGCTCGTTCTCCTCACCGTGCTCGCCGTCTACGACGCGATCAGTGTGTACGGCACGAAACACATGCTTTCACTAGCTGACGGCGTCATGGCGATCAAGATTCCAGTTCTCCTCATCATCCCCGTTTCTTCGGGGTACTCGTTTCTCGACGACGCAACCGACGAGTCGACGGATGAAAGCGGCGAAACCACGGGCAGAGACGCCTTTTTTATTGGACTCGGTGATGCGGTAATTCCCACCGTGCTGATCGCTAGCGCGGCGTTTTTCGTTCCGACTCCGTCGTTAGGAGTGCCCGGAATCGCTCTGACGGTCCCTGCGCTCGGCGGAATGATCGGTATGCTCGTCGGATTGCTCGTTCTGTTGTGGATGGTGATGCAGGGCCGGGCGCACGCCGGATTGCCGCTTTTGAACGGCGGGACCATCGCGGGCTATTTAGTTGGCGCGCTCGCGAGCGGGCTCACACTTATCGAGGCGCTCGGTCTCGGACCGTATCTCTGATTTGAGTCAGCACTCAATCAGCCCGAGTTGCTTCGATTCCTAGCTCCGAGAGCGTCTCCTCGGTTGGTTTTCCATTCTCGTCCCACCCCCGGAACTCGTAGTATTCTTCGATCATTGATTCGAGCTCCTCGGGTGGACAGTACATCCCCTCGCTTGGCCCGTCCGGAATCGGTTCGTGAGAAACTCGGTAGGGTAGCGTATCAGTCTCGCGGCTGGCGACGCCACGCTCGACGTTAATCAGCCGTTCGAGATTGTAGATTCGCTCGCCGATTCGTTCGAGCTCTGCAAGCGAGAGATCCCATCCGAGCGCGAGATTCACGGCCTCTCGATAGCGCTCGTTGATCTCGGCTCCCCATCCCGCTTCACTGACAAACCGACATTGGGTGAGCGAGTCGCCGAGTGCAGTGAAATGCTGTGAACGGGCGGCGAATTTTCCTGTACCTTCGGTCGTCTCGTCGTGCTCGCCCTGGTACTGTTTGGTCGGTCGGGTGTCGTGGTGCGAGCCGCCGCGGTTCGAGGTCGCATAACCGATGGACATGCCTTTCAGCGCGCGTGGCGAGTGGGCGGCGAACTCCAAACCCATCCGTCCGTGAAGGAACTTTTCTGACTCTTCGCCGAGTATCTCGGCGATCGAGTGCTTGCAGGCCGGATCGTCGGCCGCGGCCTTCGTGAGTCGCTCGATGGCTTCCGC
>JADFQH010000310.1 GCA_022561895.1 Methanobacteriota archaeon
CCACCCTTCTCGATGCGGCTGGCTCCGCGATCGGCAGCGTTCTCGGGCTGTTCTCCTGTCTCTCGTGTGTCTGGCCGCTCATTGCGCCGATCTTCGTCGGCGTCTTCGGCAGCGCGGGGGCCGCAACCGCCGCGAGCCTCCAATCCTACATCGCCGGCACGGTGATCTTTCTCGCCACGGTCGCCCTGCTCTACTGGCGGCCGTTCAAACGCGAGGGGAACGAGAAAAATGAGGGGTGGGGCGGGAACGAGGACGACCGCGAACAACGATGGCGACGAAAACGGGACGAACGGCGCGGTCAGTGACCGAAGCGCCGTCCGCCCTCTTCATAGCGCGCCTCGTCGATCCGCTCTCGTTGCTCGTTCGACAGATTTACCTCGACCGCGCCGGCGTTCTCCGTTAGCTGGTCGGTGGTGCGCGCGCCGACGATCGGCGTACACGAAAACGCCTCCTGATCCATGAGCCAGCGAAGCGAGACCTGTGCGGGCGTCGCCTCGACCTCGTCTGCGACCGTGCGGATCTCCTCTAAGACCTGCCAGCCACGCTCGGAGACGTAGTACTCGGAGAACTGCTCGTCGAGATCGCCACGAGCGCCCTCCGGGCCGATGACCTCTTCGCCCTCGCGCTCGTACTTGCCGGTAAGGAATCCCCCCGCAAGCGGTGAGTACGGACAGACCGCGAGCTCCTGATCCGCACAGACGTCGAGATACTCCGCCACATCGTCGCGGTAGGCGGCGTGAAACAGCGGCTGAGTGACATCGAAACGCGCAAGCCCTTCGACTTCGCTCTTCCAAAGCGCCTTCGTCAGCTGCCAGGCGGCCATCGTGCTCGCGCCGAGATAGTTGACTTTGCCCTTCTGGACGAGCGTATTCAGCGTGTCGAGCGTCTCTTCGATCGGCGTTTCCTCGTCGAAGCGGTGGATGTAGTAGAGGTCGAGGTAGTCGGTTCCCAACCTATCAAGGGTTCCCTCGATCTGTGCCCGGATATGCTTGCGGCCGAGACCCGAATCGTTCGGGCCGGGCTCGCCCCACCCGTCGAAGGGGAAGTAGACCTTCGAGGCGATGACGAAATCCTCCCGATCGCGGTCGTCCAACCACTCGCCGATGTACTCCTCGCTCGTTCCGTTCGGATTTCCGTAGACGTTCGCCGTATCGATAAAATTGATTCCGTGTTCCTCACAGGCATCGAGCAGCTCGTGGGCTTCTTCGCGATCCGTTTCGACCGTGTCACCGCTCTGTTTGCCGAATCGCCACGTTCCGAAGCAGAGTTTCGAGACCTGCGTCCCGGTTCGTCCGAGGGAGTGATACTCCATACATCCCCTGTGACCTCGATCGTCTAAACACCCACCCTCTCGGCTACTCCTTCAGGATATGATCAAGTAGTCGAGTAGTGCGATCGAGCAGACGATCCGGAAGCAGCGGGCGGATCTCCGAAAGCAGCTCCTCTAGCTCGTCGGGCCGGGTAAGTCGGAGAACAACACGACCGTTGCTCTCGTGGTGTTTTCTCACCAACTCGGCGTCGACGAGCCGATCGAGATGCCATTCGAGGGTGCTCCGGGCGATCCCGACCGCCTCGGCGACCTCGTTGGGTCGGGACGATCCGTCTTCGTAGAGATAGATGAGTATATCACGAGCGGTTTCGCGCCGAAGCATCGCTAGCGCACCGCGTTCCCATTCGTCGAACTTCGGCGGGTAGAAATGCGTCTGGCCGTACAGCGAAACGGCAATTAGCGCGCCGTTTTCGTGGAGATCCTCGATCACGCCCCGAACCTGCTCCGGCGAGCGGTCGAGTTCGCGAACGAGTTCGTTGAAATGAATGCCGGGGCTTCGGTGAACTGAGCGGGTAACGTCGTATCTACTGATCATGGGTCATGTGTGCTTCGGATCGATTCGGCGGGCGTAGTACACCGCACCGAACAGGAGCGAGACCATCACGATATCGAGCCCGTGATCGAGAATCTCGAGGGTCTCGACGGGGTAGACGCCGGCGGCAGAGAGCAGGCCGCTTGCGCTTCTGATCACGAGCGTCGAGAGCGCAAGCGTTACGAACAGATACGACCGCGAGCGCCGACGGTAGTACGCCGCTCCCGAAACCGTCACCGCTGCGATCGAGACAACGGCTTCGAGAATCACGACGATCGTATAGCCCATCGGAAGCGTTCCAGCCATCGCCAAGATCCACATCTATCGCACGAACGGCCTCCAGTAGATTAGCTATTTTGCATCCGACCGACCGCGATTCGCGATGGATATATAGGTGATATCCGAGTCGGTAAACTGATTCGAATATCAGTACATTCGTTTGAATGTCTCGGTAATGGGTGTGGCGCAGACCCGTCGAAAATCACATGGTCGACCTATTATCGGCTGTTGGGGGGCGTTAGAAAGCGATGTTTGCGCTCACGTGGGCCGAGAACAGGGAAAATAGTAGTACCTATCTAGATATAGAAATATATAGTCCTCATAGCACGCTATTTCTTTCTTCGGTGGTTCTGATCGGATGATGGCAGAAGATCCAACCGATAGTCGAACCAAATCGGTATCGCGACGATCGTTGCTCGCGGCGGGGGCGAGCGCACTGACGATCACGGTGGCGGGCTGTATGAGCGACGAGAACCCGAACGAAGGATCGGGAGATGGCGGTGGCGATAGTGGAGGAAACGGCGGTGAGGGTGGAAGCGATGGCGGCTCCGGCGATATCGTCATTACGGGCAGCAGCACTGTCTACCCCGTGACCCTCGCAATGGCGGAGGAGTACCAGCGCGAAAACGACGTGAACATCTCGGTCGACTCGACGGGCACCGGTGGCGGGTTCGAGAACCACTTCATTCCCGGTAACTCGGACATCAATGGGGCTTCGCGACCGATCAGCGAGGAAGAACAGCAGGCCACGGAAGAAAACGACGTCACCCCGATCGAGTTCGAGGTCGCTCGCGACGCGCTGACGGTTGCGGTCAACAACGAAGCCGACTGGGTCGACTGCATGAGCTTCGAGGAGCTTGCGGCGATCTGGGAGCCGGAGGGGGCAGAAACGTGGGCGGAGGTCAACCCCGACTGGCCCGACGAGCCGTTCGAACTCTACGGTCCGGCCTCGACTTCCGGAACCTTCGACTGGTTTACCGAGAACGTGATCGGCGAACCGGGTTCCCATCGCCCGGATTACGAGGGAACCGAGGAGGACAACATCATCGTCCAAGGGATCGAGGGTTCGGAGTACGCGCTTGGCTACTTCGGGTACGCCTACTATCAGGAGAACGAAGAGGCGATCAAAGGTCTCGAAATCGACGGCGGCGACGGCTGTACGGAGCCAACTCTCGAGAACGCACAGGAGGAGTCCTACCCGATGGCCCGGCCACTGTACGTCTACGCCGCAGAGGAGTCCTTACAGGACTCGACGGTCGCCGATTTCA
>JADFQH010000311.1 GCA_022561895.1 Methanobacteriota archaeon
CGGACAACATCAGAGATTTCAACTGGGTGCCGGGTTTGGAGGTTCGACAGCCGGACTGGTAGTCACCCGTGAACTGTCAGACCACCCCGGTGTGTTTGCCAAATCCCCTAGCCCCACCCGTTGCTCAATCCACCAAACGGTTGACACCCCTATGACCGTTGATTACACTCGCCAACGTCCCACAACACGTGTGTGAACGATTGGCGGTGTCTGCAACCGCCCTTTTCTTCCTTGCCTATACTACGTCCCAGTCAATCCAACCAGGAGGTCCACCATGGCTGACCAGGAGATCCGCGTTGGTCTGATCGGCGCGGGCGGAAACGACCAGTCGAGACTCGACTCGTTCTAAGGGCGTGTCTCGACGGCGTTCGTAGAACGGATCCACGCACTCGCGCTCTCGAATCCATAGATCACCAGCGAGTTCTTCGTTCGGAACGCGCTCGACTGACTCCGATCGTGGTGGCAGAACGGCGGATCCAATGGAGACGATGGATACTCGGAATCGATCATACGCGTAAACAACAGCAAAAATATATAAGTTTTGTTGTCAGTCCTTTCGAGGACGGAAAGCGCCTTTAGCGCGAGGAACGTAGTTCGCGCCGTGAGCACGAGTACGCAAGCGGCGAGGGCCCCCGAAACGCTCGCGGCGGTCGTCGTCGTCGACTACGGGCTTGGGAACCTGCGGAGCGTGACCCGCGGGCTGGAACGTGCGGGCGCGGCGGTCGAGATCACCGACGATCCCGGCGAGTTTAGCGAGGCAGACGGGATCGTTCTCCCCGGTGTTGGTGCGTTCCGCGAGGGCGTCGAGAACGCCGGGCCGTATCGTGAGCCACTTCTGGAGGCCGCAGAACGCGGCCAACCTGTCTTCGGGATCTGTCTCGGGATGCAGATGCTGCTTACCGAAAGCGAGGAAGCCGCCCACGACGGCGAGGGCGACGTTCGCGGGCTGGATCTCGTTCCCGGAACGAATCTCCGGTTCTCGCAGGGCCAGAAAGTGCCCCACATGGGCTGGAACGAGCTATCGGTCGAACGCGAGCATCCCTTAGTTGCGGGAGTCGACGGGGAGTACGCCTACTTCGTTCACTCCTACTACGCCGAACCCGAAGATTCCGAGACTATTGTCGCCACAACCGACTACGAAATCGTGTTCCCGTCGGTCGTCGCCAGTTCCGAAGGAAACGTCTTCGGGACGCAGTTCCACCCCGAGAAAAGCGGCGAGACGGGGCTTCGGATTCTCAGAAATTTCGTCGGGATCTGCGCAGAGGAGTAGCGGTCTCGCTATTCATACTGTCGGCTGTAACTCTTTCACGATGGGTGGTGATGAGCTGGCTGCTACCGCCGGTAGTTCGGCTCCTCGTTGGCGGCGTTTCGGCACGTACAGCCGACAGTATCAGTTACAGATCGGTGATCGATCGATCCAACTAATCTATATATAACAGTGCATATAACGGGAAATCACGATGAAACGGATCTCGCCCTATCTCGGTGCGTTCATGTTTGTGGTCGTTGGGCTTTACTTCCTCGCGTTTCCCGGATCGCTCGCCGAACCGAGTATCGTTCTCCAGATGGGCGTAATGGTGATCGCTGGAGCCCTGTTGATCGTCGGCGCACTCCGTGATACAGTTGGGATAGGCTCACGGACGTTCGACTGGAACGTTCTCATCGGCACGGCGTTCGTGCTGCTGGGCGTTTCGGTTGGCGGTTCGATGATACAGAGCGCGTTTTCCGAACCCGGTGCGGTCGGGTGGATCCTCGGGATCTGTGCGATCGGCGGCGTTGGCTCGCTCATCTGGTTCGGCGTGCAGACCGCTCTCGATACACGACACGTCGAGCTCGATCCCGAGCCCTCGAACGCCCGTTTAGTTGGGGTCGTGCTGTTTGCGGTCGTGTCGTTTCTCGGTGGAATGGCGATGTGGTCGATCGTTCTTTGAGGAGGGTGCGACGTATCCGACTGTCTCAATAGCCGATACTGTTATTATCTCCCAACTGAATAGTCGGCTATGCGAACACTCTGAACCGGGTTCGGAGCTGTGAAACTCGTGGTCGTTCTCGCGCTCTTTGCTGGCGGTGGTTTCGTCGTACCCACTGATCCAGTAGCTACCGCCCTGTTCTCGCTCTTTTTCATCGCGGGGCTGCTGTTCGTTTTCGCCGGAGTCGTTGGCACGTTGCAGTTGGTTCCCAACAGATCCGGTGGCATGCTTTCTCAGGCACGGGAATCCTCGTCGTCGGACTGACGTTCTCGATCAGTCTCGTCGTCAGTCCGCAGTTCGACAGTTCAGCGGGACAGGCGTTCATCGGACTGCTCGCGATCGTGAACGCCCTCGTTTTCGGCTACATGGGTTTCGACCGGATCCGTGGCGGTCAGTACGCCGAATTAGGCGCTTGGTGATAGCCCTCAGCAGTCGCCACCAACAACTGACGACAGCAAAAATATAGTTTATTCAGTTTATTTTTTAATCGTCAAAATCGTTTATTGTGATTCGCTTTCATCGCTTCGAGTATGTCTCACAGACGCACGTTCCTGAAACAGATCGGACTGCGCTGGGCGCGGGTGAACTTCAACCCCGAGACCGCCACGCTGGACCACATGCGCCACGTGCAGAGGCGTTATGACGACTACGGCATGACGATCTTCTCCGGCGTGCATTACGCGTATCGCAACATAAAGGTGCAGCTCGGCCAGCCGGGGCGGGACGAGTACATCGAGCAGTATCAGTCCTTTCTGCGAAACCTGGGCAAGCTCGGGATCGGTGTTTCCTGCTACGACTTTCATCCCGCGAACACGTACACCACGGCCCACGTAAAGCGGCGCGGTTACACGGCTCGCGAGTTCAACCTCGAAGACTTTCGCAACAAGATCGAGAAGCAGCGGTTCGACCGCGAGTACTCGGCCGAGGAGATCTGGGACAGCTACACCTACTTCATGAAGGCCGTGCTGCCGGTGGCCGAGGAGGCGGGCGTGAGCCTGGCGCTACATCCCGACGACCCGCCGGTGGCGAAGATGAACGGCGTGGCCAAGCTCTTTACGCACTACGACGGCTATCGCCGGGCCGAGGAGATCGCCGCCGGAAGCCGTTATTGGGGCCTCACGTTTTGCGTAGGCACTTGGAGCGAGGGAGGCGACCGGATGGGCAAGGACGTGTTCGCGATGATCCGCGACTTCGGCAGGCGCGGGAAGATCCTGGGCGTCCACTTCCGCAACGTCAGCTCGCCGTTGCCCCACTTCGTCGAGACCTTCCCCGACGATGGCTACATGGACATGTATCAGGTGATGAAGGCGTTGCGCGAGGTCCGCTTCGCCGGCACGATCGTGCCCGATCACGTTCCGCAACTCGAAGGCGACACAGGAATCCGCCGCGCCGGCACGGCCTATTGCATCGCGACCATGCGCGCGCTCTTGCGCCGGGCA
>JADFQH010000031.1 GCA_022561895.1 Methanobacteriota archaeon
CGATCGAGGTCTGGACGTGATCATCGCGGGTGCGGGCGGGAAATCGGCAGATCTGCCGAACATGACCGCCTCGCTTGCCTTTCCCGTGCCCGTCATCGGCGTGCCCGTCCAAGAAAAGTCGGTTGACTCCGTCATCGGAATGCCGACGGGCGCACCGATCGTGGCGGTTGATGCGGGAAAATCGTTCAACGCGGCGCTGTCCGCGGTTCAGATCCTCGCGCGCGAACATAGCGAACTTCGTGATCGGCTCACCGAGTATCACGAGGGACTCCAGAGCGAAGTCGCGGCGGTTTCCCGCGAGCTACACGAGTCGGGGACGCGCAAATTTCGTACGGAGCGAGGTCGATGATGCTTGCCCCTGACGGGGGTAAAACCACGAGAATCAACCCTTATGTAGGTGGATTCCCAACCGACGTACACGGAGAACACGGTCTATGAGTACATGGATAGCAATCGGGTCACTGGCGCTCGTGGGGGTGTTGATACCGCTCGGTATGATGGCGGTATCGGCACTGATCCGGCCGTCAGTTCCCGAACAAGGAAAGCGGAGCATCTACGAGAGCGGTGAGATCCCCACGGGGACGACGCGCATTCGGTTCAACATTCAGTACTATATGGTTGCGCTGTTGTTTCTCGTCTTCGATATCGAGACGGTCTTCATCTTCCCCTGGGTTCTCATCTACAGCGACGCCGTGGCGCAGGTCGGCCTGCTCCACGCGCTCGGGCCGATGCTAGTCTTTATCGGCGTTCTCGTCGCCGCGCTGATCTGGGCGTGGCGCACCGGTGCGGTACAGTGGATCAAAAGCCCTGAGGCGGAGAAACGGAGCAGACTACAATGAGTGACACACCACCGGAGACGATCACTGGAAGTACGGACCCCATGACGGAGACGCGGGAGGCACGCATGGGTGGGGTGGACAACCGTTTCAACTCGCGACTTCGTGAGGCGTTTGGTTCCTCGCCCTTTATCCTCACGAAGTTCGATCAGTTCATGAACTGGTGTCGCGGCTCCTCGATGTTCATGCTACAGTTCGGCATCGCCTGCTGTAGCCTCGAGATGATGCACACCTACGCCGTAAAACACGATCTCGACCGGTTCGGATCGGGTGTGCCGCGAGCCTCGCCCAGACAGGCCGATACGATCATCATTCCGGGGACGATCGTCTCGAAGTTCGCTCCGCGGATGAAGCGCGTCTACGACCAGATGGCAGAGCCCAAGTTCGTCGTCAACATGGGTTCGTGTGCGATCTCGGGTGGCCCCTTCCAGGAGGGCTACAACGTCATCAAAGGGGCCGAGGAGGTCATCCCCGTGGATATTCACGTTCCGGGCTGTCCGCCCCGCCCCGAGGCCCTCGTGTATGGGGTCGTCAAACTCCAAGAGCGAATTGCGGAAGGCGAGTCCTCGCCGGTGACGGTCAAGCCCTACGAGCTAGAACAGTTCAATGACTTAGAACAGGATGAACTCGTGAACAAGCTCGCAAGCCAGATCAATGAGGATGATCTCGTCATGCGGTATAACTGGGCTGATTCACCATGAGCTTAGAACGACCACGACCAGACCAGAGCTATGTAACGGACGACGGCGTCGATTACGACGCCATCGAGGAGCTACTCGGCGAGCACGTCCTCGGGCGCGAGACCCACATCAACGCAGAAGGGTTCGTTATTCGCCCCGACGAGGTCCAAGAGGTGCTCTTTGCACTGCGCGATCAGGCGGGTTTCGACCACCTCTCGGTTGTCACCGCCCAGGAGTACGGGGATCGATACGAGTCGATCTACCATCTGAAGAAGTACGACGACCCCACCCAGGAGCTAAGCGTCGTCGTTCCAACCTCGAAGGACAATCCAGTGAGTCAGACCGCAGAGCCGGTCTACCGGACCGCGGACTGGCACGAACGCGAGGCCTACGATCTCGTTGGCATCGAGTACGAGGGCCACCCCGATCCGCGACGAATTCTGCTACCCGAGACGTGGCAGGGTCACCCCCTCTCGCTGGATTACGATCAGGACCGTCCACAGATCGTTACACTCACCGAACACGCAAACCCAATCGCTGACGATCACTACGAAAGCGAGTCGGACACGATGTTTCTCAACATCGGTCCACACCATCCCGCGACCCACGGCGTGCTCCACCTGAAGGCGGTGCTCGATGGCGAGCAGGTCGTCGACGTCGATCCCGACATCGGCTATCTCCATCGCTGTGAGGAGCAGATGGCCCAGCAGGGTACGTATCGCCATCAGATCATGCCGTATCCCGACCGCTGGGACTACGCGCCCGGCGGCCTCATGAACGAGTGGGGGTACGCCCGCGCCGCGGAGGATCTCGCGGATATCGAGGTCCCGGAGTACGCACAGGTCATCCGGACGCTCGGGGCGGAGCTATGTCGGATCTGCTCGCATATGCTCGCACTCGGGACGTTCTGTCTCGATATCTATGGGGACTTCACCGCGATCTTCATGTACGCGATGCGCGACCGCGAGAAGGTTCAGAGCCTCCTTGAGGACCTGACCGGCAGTCGGATGATGTTCAACTATCTCCGACTCGGCGGGGTGGCGTGGGACCTACCCGAACCCCGCGAGGAGTTTTTCGAAAAGACACGGGACTTCCTCGACGATCTGCCCGAGGCAACGCAGGAGTACCACGATCTCATCACCTCGAACGAGATCTTCCAGATTCGGACCATCGATACGGGCGTCCTCGAACCCGAGGTCGCAAAGCAGTACGGTGCAACGGGTCCCGTTGCGCGTGCATCGGGAATCGACTACGATCTCCGCCGGGACGATCCCTACGGCTACTACCCCGAGCTCGACTGGGACGTCGCCACCGACGACGGCTGTGACAACTACGCACGCCTGCTCGTGCGAATGCAGGAAGTCGAGCAGTCGGCCAAGATCATCGAGCAGTGTATCGACGTTCTCGAAAGCTGGCCCGAAGAGGACAGGGAGATCCAGTCGAACGTCCCACGAACACTGCGACCGGAGGCCGACACCGAGATCTATCGCGCCGTCGAGGCCGCAAAGGGCGAACTCGGGATCTACATCCGCGCGGACGGCACCGACAAGCCCGCACGATTTAAGATCCGGAGCCCGTGTTTCAGCAATCTCCACACGCTGCCGGAGATGAGCGAAGGCGAGTACATCGCGGATCTGATCGCCTCACTCGGTAGTTTGGATATCATCCTCGGGGAGGTGGATCGCTGAATGGTCGGCTTCCTCCCGCTACAGGACGTTGTCCTTCCCGATCGGATCGCAGAACTCACCGGACTGGGGCAGTTCGGCGTTCTCGGTGATTTTATCGCGGCGTTTCTCGCGGCCTTTATCATCGCTAACCTCATGTTGGCGATGAGCGGCGTCGCCGGCCCGTGGGCGAAACGAAAGATCACCGCCGCCTTCACCGACCGGATCGCGGTCAATCGGATCGGTCCCTTTGGATTACTAATCATCCCCGCCTCGTCAGTACAGCTACTGGCAAAGGAGCTGATCATTCCAGAAGGCGTCGACCGACCGGCCTACGATCTCGCGCCGCTCGTCATCGCTTCGTCTGCGATGCTCGGTTTTGCAGTGATTCCGATGGGGAATGGTATTCACTTAGCTGATCCCGAAACGGGGCTGGTGCTCGTCTTCGCGATCGCTTCGATCGCGTCGCTCGGCCTTGCGACGGCGGGCTACGCCTCGAACAACAAGTACTCGATGCTGGGCGGGCTGCGCGCCGTTGCCCAGAACATCGCCTATGAGATTCCGCTGATCGTTACCGCGGCATCAGTCGTGATCTTTGCGGGCACGCTCCAGATGAGCGAGATCGTCGCCGCACAGGCCCAGCCGCTCGTGACGGTCGCCGGAATCAGTATCCCCTCGTGGTACGCCTTCGTCAACCCCTTCGCGTTCGTCCTGTTTATGGCCGCGAACATGGCCGAAGTGGGCCGGAACCCCTTCGACGTGCCCGAAGCACCCACCGAAATCGTTGCGGGCTACCAGACGGAGTATTCGAGTGTCTACTTCGTCTTGATCTATCTCGGGGAGTTCCTGCATATCTTTCTTGGAGCCGCGATCGTCACGACGATCTTCCTTGGCGGGCCAGCCGGGCCCGTCCTACCGGGTATCGTCTGGTTCATCATCAAGATCTGGGCGATCTTCCTCTTTACCCAGTGGGCGCGTTCTGCGCTGCCCCGGGTTCGAATCGACCAGCTGATAGAAATCGGTTGGAAGGGAATGCTCGTGCTCTCCTTTGCCAACCTGGTTCTCACGGCCATCATCGTGGGGGTGTTCATCGCATGATTGGACTAATGAAATCGATGGCAACGACAATGAAACACGCACTCGATGGCAACACGTTCACCGTCGAGTATCCAGAAACCGCTCCCGAAGTCAGCCCCCGATTCAGAGGGGTACACAAGTTCAGTCAGGAACGGTGTATCTGGTGTCGCCAGTGCGAAAACGTCTGTCCGAACGATACCATCCAGATCGTAATGGACGAGCAGCGAAACGGCGAGCAGTACAACCTCCACATCGGCCAGTGTATCTACTGCCGACTCTGTGAGGAGGTCTGTCCCGTCGACGCTATTTTGCTCACCCAGAACTTCGAGTTCACCGGCGATACGAAGGACGATCTGGTCTACAACAAAGAGCAGCTCATGAACGTTCCGTGGTACAAGGACATCGATCCCCTCGAGTCCCGAGAGCCGGATCGCGGTGGCTGGATCGGTGAGGGCGAGGGCGAAGTGGATTATCAGTAATTCGATGGTTATTTGCCGGTAGCACAACCACGCACGATGTAGGCATCGTAGCAGATGGTAGCCGAGTTGTTATAGATCGTCGAAATTGCGGGGTTGCTGCTGACGATCGTTGCTGCACTGATGCTGTATGCGCTTCGGAGTCAGAACTCAGAATCCATAGCGCAGTTTCCATCGACCGCTGGGAGCGTGATTATCGCTGCTGTCGTTTCCCTTGTGGTCGCTGCCGCAGTCGCAATCAGTGGAATCGTGCTCCAAGGTATCTCGACGGTGATGACCATCTCATTGTTCTTTCTCCTATTGGGGCTGTTCTTTACCGGGCAGATGTCGGTACAGCTCATACTGAGAGGGGTATCCGACGAAGCAAACCGCACAGAGGAGTTATCCGACCACGACTCAAACGAAAAACCAACGGAGAAGGAGGAAACTAATGGCACAAGCGACGGATAGATCGGTAAAACTCGTTCAGCAAATATCACGCTCGCTCTCTATCTTTGTCGCCGTAGCTATCTTAGCGCTCCTCACCTACCAGGTATTCAGCCTGTACGGCATGGTGACAGGAACGATTGAGGCGCTGCTGGCTGGGATGTTTGTGGTTGCGTTGCTCCCAACACTCTATTATACCTTTCTGATGGTCCGATCCGGGTTTTAGCCGAACCCGGATCGGGGCGTGGACCGGTGAAAGACGACGTTGATTATCGGTAGCCACGCAGATTTTGGCGGGTTGTTGTCCATCCACGACCGACACATTTGGGGTTCGCCCGCTCCAACGAGCGGTATGAGCGAGACTGACGACCTTCGCGCGGAGTACCACGAGACAGACACAGAACGCGTCCTCGATTTCGAACGGGGAGATCGGCAGGTACAGATCGCACAGAACCGCGAGGGCTACGCGATGCTCAAGGTGTGCGAGGGGGGGAACGAACTCGAACGGTACTACGGCTTCGAGATGGCGCTCGATCACACAGCAGAGCTACTTGGGGTTTCTCCGGGAGACCTGCCTGTTCCAGAGGCCGGTTCGGATATGGGAATGTGAACGGCCCGAAAATTCCGTTGGGAACTATTCGAGTCGATAGTCCTTTCTCAGCGGTCAATCCGTCGTCTTCCGGCAACCCTTTAGCCGCCGCTCGTCTATGAGAATGCATGACAGGTGTTCGAATCGCTGGCACAGGCCACACCCATTTCGGGCAGTTTCCCGAACGAACCGGGAGAGATCTCTTCGCCGAGGCGAGCGCGACGGCTATCGAGCGGTCGGGCGTCGATCACTCGAAGATAGAGGCGCTCTTTTATGGGAACTTCATGGGCGAACTCGCGGAAGATCAGGGCCATCAGGGTCCGTTAATGGCCGAAATGGCGGGAATCCGCGCTCCGGCAACACGCTTTGAAAGTGCGTGTGCCTCAAGCGGCGTCGCGGTGCGCGAGGCAGTAAAGGACATCCGCAACGGCGAGGCGGACGTGATCCTCGTCGGCGGCACGGAACGTATGACGAACCTCGGCACTGCGGGCGCGACGAAGGCGCTCTCGATCGCCGCGGACGAGCTGTTCGAGATCCGCGCGGGAATGAACTTTCCGGGGGCCTACGCGCTGATGGCACAGGCCTATTTCAGCGAGTACGGCGGCGACCGAGTGGATCTAGCGCACATTGCAGTAAAAAACCACGAGAACGCGCTCGAAAACGAGTACGCCCAGTATCAGCGCGCGATCACCATCGAGGACGTACTCGAAGCGCCGCCCGTGGCGGAACCACTGGGCCTGTATGACGCCTGTCCGATCACCGACGGCGCGAGTGCAATCGTTCTCGTCAGTGATAATTTTGCTGAACGGACGGGGATCGATGCACCGGTTTCGATCACGGGCACGGGGCAGGGAAGCGACCGGATGGCGCTCGCGGACCGGGAGTTCCTCGCGCGCACGCCCGCCGCGACCGCTGCTGCGGAGGAGGCCTACGGCGACGCGGGGATCAGTCCCGAGGACGTCGAGGTCGCGGAGGTCCACGACTGCTTTACCATCGCCGAGGTGCTCGCGATCGAATCGCTCGGGTTTTTCGAACCCGGCGAGGGGATCGGGGCGGCCCGTGCGGGCGAGACGACAAGGGATGGAGAAATTCCGATCAACCTCTCTGGCGGACTCAAAGCAAAGGGACATCCAGTCGGTGCAACGGGAACGAGTCAGATCATCGAGCTCGCACGAATCCTCTCGGGCCAGCACGTAAATAGCGACGCCGTTTCGGGTGCAAAAATCGGCCTGACCCACAACGCCGGTGGAACCGTTGCAAGTACGACTGTTCATGTACTAGAGGTGGTCGCATGAGCGAAACGAATGCGACTACGCCGGGTTCCGACCCGGAGGTGGTCGCATGAGCGAGCAACGGGACGAAGGCTACGACGAGTGGATCGAAGCGATCGAGCGCGGCGAGGGCTACGCACTCGAATGTGCCAATGGGCATGGTTCGCTCCCCCCGCGGCGTCTCTGTCCCGAATGTGGCGATTCCGAGTTAGAGAAACAGCCCCTTCCCGACAGCGGCACACTGGATACGTTCAGTACGATCCACGTCGCGACGCCCGCCTTCACCGAGGACGCTCCCTACGTGGTTGCGATCGCGGATTTCGGACTCCTCAGGCTGACGGGCCAGCTTCGCGGCGTCGAGGAGCCGGAAGTCGGCATGCGGGTCGGCGTCGGAATCGAGGGCAGAAAAACCACCGAGGAACCGCTACTCGTCTTCCGCCCCGCGTAGCTCTTCTCGCACCACGTCGAGAAACTCACGCGGATGTTCGACATGGGGAAGCAATCGAGCGCGGTCGATCACGACGAGACGAGCGTCCGCGGTTTCCGCGAGCGTGCGGCCCTGTCGGAGCGGCGTGATGTCGGCTTCCCGGCCCCAGACGAGCGTCGTCTCGATGTCGAGTTCCGCGAGTTCTTTGCCGAGATCGATGGGGCGGTCGAGAAATCCACTGATAAATGAGGCGGGCGCGTAGCGCGCGCCGGGCTGGTGGGCGCTCTCCCACTCGTAGGCCAGTTTTTCGTCGGTGAAGTTGTTCATATCATAATACCCGTGATCGGCGCTGAAGTACCGGATCGAGGGGCGACTCGCGATCAGGTTGTACAGACCAGTTCCGACGACCGGCGCGCGAAACAGTGAGCGCAGTTTGGGGCGCTGGGTGGGCATGGTCGTCGCGGTCGGACAGATCAGGACGAGTCGGGTAAACTGTGCGTCTTCAGCGGCTTCGACGGCGTAGGCTCCCGCGAGTGAGGAGGCGATGCAGGTCACGTCTTCGACCGTATCACGGGCGAAGTCGGCGAGAAACGACGTATAGAGCGCGCCCGAGTACAGAAGCGGCGGCCGATCCGAACCCCCAAAACCCGGCAGGTCTGGGGCGATAACGTGGAACTCCTCGGATAGCTCCTCGAAGATCTCTGCAAACTCGTAGCTCGAGGCGGCAGCATTGATCCCGTGGACGAGGAGCACGTCGGGGTCGGCCGGATCCCCGCCCTCGGTGTAGGAAACGTCGAGACCGCGCCATCGATAGGTGTGCTGGCGACCCGAGAGCGCCGGTGAGAGCGATTCGGCACGACCGGCGAGCGTTCGGTTGCCGACCGCGGCCAGTCCTACCGTGGCCGCGGCACCACTAACAAGGTGTCGAAGCTTCATACCGGATCTATCGGAGGGAGGGGACTTAACGATGATCGACGCTATCGCTGAGGTGGTGTTTCTTCCTCGACGAGACATCGTTCGAGCGGTGTGATGATCTCGTCGGCCACCGTATAGGGATCGGTTTCTTTCGCGCTGATCCGGTCGACGAACTCCTCGATCCCACCGCGCCGGTCGATCTCGCCTTCGAGAAGTCGGCCCGCGTCCTCCCTGAGCAGGGTACGAACCTCCTCCGCATACCGCGTCCGGGCCTTCGCTTCGAGCGTGCCCGAGGATTCGAGAAAAGTGCGATGGGAGGTGAACGTCTCGATCAGGGTTTCTATTCCTTCGCCGCTTGTCGAAACCGTCTCGACGATCTCGGGCGTCCACTCGCCGTTCTCCCGGCCTTCGAGCATCTCCGAGAGCTGTTTTACCGTTCTATCGGCTCCCGGCATATCCGCCTTGTTCACGACGAAGACGTCCCCGATCTCGAGGATGCCGGCTTTGAGCATCTGGATGTCGTCGCCGCTTTCGGGCTGGACGAGCACCGCTACGGTGTCCGCGGTCCGAACGATGTCGACCTCGTTCTGGCCCGCGCCGACGGTTTCGACGATCACTCGGTCGATCCCGAAGGCGTCAAACGCCTTGATCGCGTCGCCGGTGGCCGTCGAGAGCCCTCCCAGTTGGCCGCGGGCGCTCATCGAGCGGACGAAGGTGTCCATATCGCCCGTGGTCGAGGCCATGCGGATCCGATCGCCCAGCACTGCGCCGCCGGTGTACGGCGAGGAGGGATCGACTGCGATAACACCCACAGTGAGGCCCTCATCGCGGTAGGCCTTTGCGAGCTTATCAACGAGGGTGGATTTGCCCGCGCCGGGGCTGCCAGTGATCCCGATCACTTCGGCGCTTCCGGTGTGTTCGTGGAGGTCGGCGACGAGCTCGCGGTAGCCCGATGAGCGGTTCTCGATCTTCGTGATCGTGCGGGCGAGCGCGCGGTACTCGCCGGAGAGGAGGTCCGCGACGAGATCTCCGTCGGTCATCGCTCGGGGGCGTTCTCGCGGACGAACTCGATGGTCTCACTCATCGGCGTGCCCGGCCCGAAGATCGCGTCGACGCCCGCCTCTCTCATCGGCTCTTTGTCCTTGTCAGGGATCACCCCACCGAGGATGATGAGCGTGTCCTCGAACGCACCGTACTCTTCGAGCCCGGCGACGATCTTCGGAATGAGCGTGTTGTGTGCCCCCGAGAGGATCGAGATTCCAAGGACATCCACGTCCTCTTGGACTGCGGCCTGAACGATCTCGTCGGGCGCGTTATGCAGTCCCGAGTAGATCACCTCGAAGCCCGCATCCCGAAACGCCCGCGAGATGACGTGTGCTCCTCGATCATGGCCATCGAGCCCGACTTTCGCCACGAGACACCGGATCGCCCGCTGGTCCTCCTCGACGCTCATTTCGACTTCCTCCATCCGTTCATACCCCTCTTTTCCCGCCGAGGGCTTTCACTGTAACGGACATCCGTGATGGAGGTTAGCGATATAGCGACGAAACCAAATACAATTACTACCTGTGCCGTAAACAGCCCTATTCGGTTTCTGAGAGCGCTTATACTACCCCGGCCTCTACCCCATTTAGTGGCCGTCTCATTCGATATCTCCGAATCGCGCCGACTCGAGTTCTCTACCAATGAACTGACCGGGGCGGTAGGAGATTCGCTTACGGTGCTTCCGATCGTCGTTGCCCTTGCGCTCTTGACGGAGATCTCGCTTCCCCATGTGCTGATCGCGTTCGGGATCTTCCAGATCGTCTGGGGGGCGTACTACGGGCTGCCGGTTTCAGTCGAGCCGATGAAAGCGCTCGCGGCACTCGCCATCGCGGGCGCGCTCTCGTATGCGGAACTCGCACTCGCCGGATTGGTGTTGGGGGTCGTTCTTCTGGGTATTGGCGCGACGGGCGCGCTTTCGATCGCGGAACGCTGGATCGGCGAGCCAGTAATCAGAGGAATTCAGTTCGCTGTCGGACTCATCCTCCTGGAAACGAGTATTTCGCTCGCGGCCGGGAGCTGGTCGCTCGCCGCAGTCGCACTCGCGATCGCACTCGTGGTTATCGCACTGGGGTATAAGAACGCGAGCGCGCTCGTCGTTCTTGCCGTGGGTGCGCTGATCGCACTGGCTTCGACCGGATTTCCCACCCCCCAATCGCCCGGCCTTCCTCCGATCCCCTCGCTCGGGACGGCGATGACGTGGAGCGCAGCCGATGGAATCGTCGCCCAGTTCGCGATGACGATCGGCAACGCCGCACTCGCTACATCACTACTGTTTTCGGATCTCTTCGATGAGGACGTTTCAGCCGACGACCTTTCTTCGAGCATGGGCGTGACGAACCTGCTTGCCGTTCCTTTGGGAGGGATTCCGATGTGTCACGGCTGTGACGGCGTCGCCGGAAAGTACGAGTTCGGCGCGCGCACGGGCGGCGCGAACGTTATTCTCGGGATCGGGTATCTCGCGCTCGCCTTGGTGGCGACCGGCGCGCTCATCGCCGCCTTTCCATTGGCGATGCTCGGTGTGCTGCTTGCGATCGTTGCCATCTCGCTCGGGTCCGCTGTACGAAGTTCTTCGAACATCGCGCTTTCGGTGGGGATTGGCGTCATGGCGCTGGTCTGGAACATCGGGATCGCGTTCCTGCTCGGGATCGCGGCGCATCTCGCCATCGAGCGCTACCGGCGCGGAATCTAATCGAAACCAAGTAGAGGGTACTACTGGCCCGAATCGTCGGTCGAATCGGTTCGGCCCGCCCCGATGGCGTTGATCTCGCCGTTGAGTTCCGCGACCAGCTGTCCGGTTGGACTATCGAGATCGTAGTGATACCGCCGGCCGCCCGCCGTCTCCGCGATGACTCCCAATTCGACGAGTCTATCGATATGCCGGCGCACGCTCTGTGTGCTCACCCCGGCGAACTCCGCCAGCTCCGTCTTGGTGAACTCCTTTCGTGGATCGACCTGCAACAGCGCGTCGATCATGAAATGGACGCTCTCGTGCTGACAGAGGTATAACCATCCGGAAGGATACGCTAACCGTTGTTCCTTCATGTTTTCCGTCGATGGTTCGAGATCCGGCTGGCTCATGGGTTATCTAACAGTACTGTTGCGTATAAGCATTGTGTGGTAAAACTGTTTTGGAACTATCTTTTACCCTACTTTGAAGTAGCCATATTTATACTGTGGTGTACTAAACGGGGCGTATGGCCGAAACGGAACTCGTCTGTGCGATTCTCCGTGTCCTCGTTTCCGATCACGCGTATGGGAAGCCACGCCCACGGGACATCTTGCTGAACAAAGCCGCGTATCCACCCCATAAGGGCGGCGCGGCGAAGGAGGCCTACGAAACGGTTCGAAAACAGGAGTTCGTCGTCGATCACGCTACTCGTGGGATCAAGCTCGACAGCTCGGAGTTCGGCGCGCTCGTGCAGTTCCTCTACGACGAGTGTAGGTGGGAACGGTTCGAACTCGAACTGCGTATCAAGCATTTCGAAGGATGGGACGAAATCGAATGGGACGAGTAGCCTTTCATAAGGACTGTTGTCGTCCGTCAGGCGCTAATGCTGACCCGCACGAGCGACCGGCGGCACACCGTTACAACAGTCCGTATCAATCCGTCTCCGGCAGCGCGTAGGCTCCGGCGAGGAAGAAGACGAGCGCAAGCCCCGAGAGAATAGCGAGATCCGCGATCCACGGCCCACCCGACACCGTGACCTCACGGACGCCACGCGAGAAGTAGGTAAGCGGGAGGAGATCGATCACCGGTCCCATCCAGCCGGGCAGCAGCGCGGGCGGGACGAACGTCTCTGCGAGAAACAGCATGGGCAGGGCGATCGTGTTCGCGGCGGCGATCACGCCGTCTTGGGAGTCAGCGACTCTCCCCAGAATCGCGCCGATCCCACAGAACACCGCCGAGCCGATCAGGACGAACGGAACCAGTAGGGGCGAAAGGACGAAGGTGGCGTCAGTGAGCAGCCAGAGAACGACCAAGAGGATGGCGCTTGCGATTCCGACGAGGATTGCGTTGACGAGGGTGTGGGCGAGCAGCCACTCTGTCCTCGAAAGCGGCGTCGTTGCGAGCTTCTCGAACCGGTTGCCGTCGCGGTGACGGGCAACGGTGCTCCCGACTCGCGAAAGCGGCGTAAAGAGCACGACGACGGCGAGATACCCTGCTAGATAGTATTCGGGCGGTTCGGTGAACAGTCCCCCGTCAGTGGGATCGGTCGTCACAAGCGCGCCGAAGATGACGATCAGTATCACGGGGAAAAAGAAGGTGAAAAATACCGCCGTCCGGCGGCGGACGAAGGAGTGCCACGCCGCTTCGAACTCCGCGCGGGTTCGAGAGAGGCTGCTCATCGGATCCCCCCCGCTATCGCGGGATCAACGCGCGCGCGCTCGCCCGCGCGTTCGAGATAGACGTCCTCCAAGGAGGGCTGGGTCCATGCGAGCGAATCATACTCGATTCCTGTGCGTTCGAGCGCGGCGACCGCCTCGCCGATCTCTTTCGGGCTGATCCCGTGGATCGTCAGCTCCCGGCCGTCCGCCGAGACGCGATAGTCGCTTCCCGCGAGCGCGTCACTCGCGGCTTCGGTCTCGACGACCAGCCGGCTCTCGCCACCGTGTTCGGCGACGAGCGTATCCGGGGAGCCTATTTCGACGAGCTGACCCTCCGCGAGCAGCCCCACCCGATCCGCGAGCGCCTCCGCCTCGGCCATATTGTGGGTGGTGAGAAACACCGTCGTGCCGCCGGCCGCGAGGCCGGCGACCAGGCTCCACAGATCCCGCCGTCCGGCGGGGTCGATCCCGGTCGTGGGCTCGTCCAAAAAGAGGACGTCTGGATCGTTGACGAGCGCGATTCCCACACAGATCCGGCGCCGTTGGCCCCCCGAGAGCGTCTCGTACCACGAATCGGCATCGCCGGCCATTCCCACTTCTGTCAGAACGTCTTCGACCGCGCGGGGATGGTCGTAGAGTCCGGCGTAGTAAGAGAGGAGTTCGCGGCCGGTGAGGCGCTCGGGCGGCGAGAAGTCTTGGGGCAGGAGCGCGATCCGGTTTTCGTCGATCTCCTCGGGAGCGGAGCCGAGCACCGATACACTACCCGAATCCGGTGTCGTTGTGCCGGTCAGCGCGCGCACGAGCGTGGTCTTTCCCGCGCCGTTGGGGCCGATGAGCGCGAACACCTCGCCGCGCGCAACGGCGAGGGAGACGCCGTCCAGCGCGACGGTGTCGCCGTAGGTTCGAGAGAGCCCCTCGGCGACGAGCGCGTTGTCCATACTCGAACGAAAGAGGGCGCGGCCCTAAGGGGTTCGATTCACTATCGGTGCTGGTACTTGTTTCGGATGTAGATTGCCGTTGCGTTCATCGAAAGCATCACGACGAGCAGGGTCACGACGCCTGCGGCGAGCACGCCGTACTGGAATTCTGTACTCGGTTGGCTTGCCCACGTGAAGATCTGGCGTGGCATCGCGCTGAAGCGATCGAACGGACTCGACGGCGCGCTGAAGATGGTCGCGGCCGCCCCGATCATCAACAGGGGAGCGGTCTCGCCGATTGCCCGCCCGAGTGCGAGGATCGTCCCGGTAAGGATTCCGGGCAACGACGCCGGAAGGACGACGTTGCGAACCGTCTGCCAGCGCGTTGCTCCCATTGCGTACGAGGCTTGGCGTTGGGAGTCGGGCACGCTTGCGACCGCCTCCTGCGAAGAGATGATGACGATCGGCAAGATCAGCAGACCAACCGTAAAACCGCCAACGATGACGCTGCCGCTCGGCATGCTGATCGTTCGGATGAACAGCGAAAGCCCGAGGAGTCCATAAACGACCGACGGAACGCCAGCGAGGTTGGCGATGTTGATCTCGATCAGTTCGACGACTCGATTATCTGGGGCATACTCTTCGAGATAGATCGCCGCGCCCACCCCGACGGGGAACGCCGAAAGTGCGATCACGAGGATCATCATGATCGAGCCGATCAGCGCCGGGTAGATCCCGGCGTCCTCGGCAAAGCGCGAGGGGGGACTGGTCAGAAAGCCCCAGTCGAGCCACGGGGCGGTGCCGGGCTGGGTGATCGCGAAGGCATCGAGGGTAACATACATAAGTAGAATCGACACCATCAGAATGCCGAACAGCGTCGCGCCCAGACAGAGCCCTTCGAAGAGGCGGCCACGCCAGTTGGCGAACGTGCGCGAGGTGTCGAGCCAGTCGAGCTGTGTTTCGCCTTGTGCCATTATGCTCCCTCCATCAGCGATACTCCTCCTGATATCTGGCGGCGACGACGTTGGCCGCGAGGTTCATCACGAAGGTGATGACGAACAGCGTCAGCCCGATCGCAAAGAGACTTTTGTACGCAGGAGTCCCGCCAGAGACGTCGCTCGTTCCGAGTTCGACCATCGCCGAGGTCATCGTCTGACCCGAGCGAAACAGGCTGTCGGGAAAGCTTGCGAGATCGAGCATCCGTGGGGTCTGGCCCATTGCGACCGTGACGATCATCGTCTCGCCGATCGCCCGAGAGAGGGCGAGGATGAACGAAGAGAAAATCCCCGAGATCGCCGCGGGGACGACGATCCCGGTCGAAACGTCGAACTTCGTCGCCCCGAGTCCGTAGCCAGCGTTGCGAAGTTCGTCGGGGACGGCACTCATGGCGTCCTCGCTGATCGACGAGACCATCGGGATGATCATTATCCCGACCATAATCGAGGCCGAAAGCACGTTGAACGTCGAGACCGGTAGCCCGAGTCCGTCCAGTGCGGGCGTTATGTAAACCAGCGCGAAGTAGCCATAGACGACGGTCGGAATGCCCGCAAGCACTTCGAGGGCGGGTTTGATGACCGATCGAACCCGCGAGCTCGCGTACTCCGAGAGATAGATCGCGGCTCCAACGCCCGTTGGAAGGGCGATGAACGCCGAAAGAACCGTCACGATCACCGTCCCGGTAACCAGCGGCAGGACGCCGAACGAGAGTGGCTCGATAGCGGGGGTCCACTCCTCGCCGAGGAAGAAAGCTACTGGCGAGACCTGCGTGAAAAAGTCGATCGCGTCGATCGTGAGCGTGAAGTACGTCCGTGACGTCTCGGGCTTCGGAGAGGGTGGCGGAGGGGGTGATGCAGGACGCGGAGGCCGCGGGGGTCGGGGGCGATCCTTCATGCGCTCGATATCGGGTCCCAACACCGCCTCCTGATGCTCCAGGTGTGGTCCGATCCATGGCAGCATCGAAAACAGGGCGCTCATGCTGTGCTGTCTCTCTATGGCATCGGCCTTGGCTTTGACGAAGGCCTCGCATAGGCTCAGTGCTACCCAGGGCGATCGGTCATAGATCTCTTGCTTGATGACCACCGTGTGCATGACCGGCAATATGCCTGTCCGGCGGAAATACTCCGCCTCCACCTCCTGAAAGTTGGGGAACAGACGCGCTACGTTGGGCGAGTGCCTTTGGAATGAGGGAGGGTCGGCAGCCCACATCACAGCGTCAATCTCGCCATCGCAGACGATCGTCCATTCCTTACCCATACCCTCGCAACTCAACGCGCCCTTTAACTCCGGGGCATGGGACTGGTGATCGTCGAAAACCAACTTGAGGTGCCGGTGCGTCTTCTTTATATGTTCGAGCAAGCGGCCGGTCTGGGAATCACGGATCTCCAGCACCTTTTGACGGTGGCCAACCCAGAGCCGTCCTTGTTCGTCCTCAGCCAGGCAAGT
>JADFQH010000032.1:0-14990 GCA_022561895.1 Methanobacteriota archaeon
GTACGGACGACAACGCCCGCGCCCTGATCGCGGGGAGCACGCGCCGGCGGCAGTGGGGCGGGCGGCCGCAAGAGCGAGAACGGGGCGATTATCCCTTTGACACACCCTATCGAGGATATCGGTGATCTCTCAGATCGAATAGAGCTAAAGATCGACTATCTCTCTTAGATTTGAGTTGACAGCGATACCCCAGATAGGTTTAATAGCATGGAGGGGGCGACGGGATTCGAACCCGTGACCTCGCCATCTGCGAGTGGCGCGGCTTCGTCCAGCTTGCCCACGCCCCCTTAGCCTACTTAGCGGTTGGCTCCAACTAGCGCCAGTTCAGGAGCGGTATCGTGGCCCGGCACTGTTTCCAGGGCGAGTTCCAGCAGCCGTTCGATGGTGCGGGCGCGATCCTTCTCCCACTCCACGCTCACGTGATCAACCCGCTTCACGAGCCCCTTAGGTAGACGGACATGGATCATCGGGCGGTCTTCTTCCATACCTTGCCTCCTCAATTGATAACGGGGGTGTACCCGTATCGCAGGCCCTTCACGGAACACACTACCACAGATAGTTTGTCGAGGCAAGAGGCCCAAGATATGGTATGTTCAGATTCCCCGAGGCCGCGCCGATAGTCGAGGTTGCGTATGACTCTTGTAGTGTCAGCACGGGTGCCGGACGGGGTAGTTATCGGTGCGGATAGCTTGGCCACGCTGTCCGTCCAGGGCAAAGGGACCGCGCTCACGAGCGCGAAGTGTCCAGAATGTGGACATGAACACGATGTACAGATCGAAGTGGAGTTGCCGCAGGGGCTTGGCACTCTGTCTACGCTGCCCTACTCCCTCAAGCTCCTGCCGTTGCACGGGCGGCTGGCTATCGGCCACCACGGGAGTGCGATGATTGGTAGCCGTACCATCTTCTCTCTTCTCCTGGAATACGAGAGAGAGAACAAGCCCGCATCACTTCGAGATACCGCCCAGGGCCTTGCCGAATGGCTGCATGGTCAGCTAGCAGAGACTATGAATGTGAACGACATCCCAGAGGGCAAGAGCGCGCTAGGATTTCAAGCTGTCGGCTACGAAAACGGTGAGCCGAAGACGTTTGTTGGTCGCGTGGGTCGAAAGCCGGCCATTGATGAAAAGCTGGAGTTCGGGGTTACTGTGAGTGGCGAGACAGCCTTGGTCACGAAGCTCTGGGAGCTGCCTCGGCAGCATTCACAGATGAGTTCTGCCTACAACGCCTGGTCAGTTCTCGACGCTGCTGACTACATCAAGTTCCTGATCTCTACAACAGCCAACTTTCAGCGATTTGTAACAATGGTGCCAACGGTCGGTGGTGATATTGATATCGGCTTGATCACGCCTCACGGAAACTTCTCATGGATTACAAAGAAACCGCTCGTTGATCTTCTGCTGCCCGAACAGAAAGGAGGTGAGACAAATGGCGACTGATATCATTGTGGGGGGCGAGGTATGGGTATTCTTCGAGGTGAACGTACTCGATGCTGCGAGCGCCACCGCGCGCGGCATATTCCCATTGACGATCGATGATCCGAGTGGAGAAGTGGTTATCGGGCGCGAGCCGCGGACTTTCATCACGGCTGAAGAAGATCCGGTACTCGCGAAGGTTTGGGACAACGACGTCGACGAAATATTCGACACCTTATAAACCCGGCGACGTAATTCTCGTTCCATTCAGATTCACGGATAGCGACAGAACGAAGAACAGGCCAGCCGTTATTGTCAGCGTGCCTGAGTACAACGACAGTCGGGCGGATGCTGTGATGGTTGCCCTGACTGCACGTCCAGGTCGCTCATACTTCGGAGACTGTCCAATTCGGTCATGGAAAGAGGCAGGCTTGCCAAAACCGAGCACTGCCAAGGGGGTCGTTCGAACAATCGAACAATCCCTAATCTACCACCGCTTGGGAACGCTTACAGGGGACGATATGAGTCGCCTAAAGCAGAGCCTTCGCGATATACTAGCCCTGTGAGTCCGAAGAAGCGGAAGCGCGAGGATACCACCGTCAGCTTGCACCCGCTCACCTTCCGCGAGGCGGTCAAGGAGCTGGCGGAGTCTCCCCCTCAGAAGGCTTCACGTACCAAGTCAGCCGCCCGTCCACGTTCCGCAAAGCCGAAGCGACGCTGAGTATCAGGCCTACCGAGCCTTCGGCCTGAAGCAAGGCACCCTCCGCGAGATCTACGGCCTTCGCACCGCCTGGGCGTACGTGAAGCTGATCGTCCGCAAGCGGCGCTTTACCCGGACGCAGACCGACCGGCTGCAACTGGGCGGCGCGGCCTGGTACGCGAGGCGGCGACACCCTTCGTCTTGACAGCGGCCGGCCGCCGGCGTACAGTGGATTCAGCAAGCAAAGCAGCGGGAGCTGGGGTAACGGCCCGGCTGAGAGGCTCCAACCAGACTGGAGCGACCGCAAGACCTGATCTGGGTAATGCCAGCGAAGGGAGCGAATGACACGTGACACCGCCGGCAGCCCGGCGGTGTTTTCTCGTTTAAGGCGGGCTCAAGCCCGCCAGGGACCATCACTATGACACGGCGCGTGCACACCGTCCTGACTATCGCCGGCTCCGACTCCGGCGCGGGCGCGGGCATTCAGGCAGACCTGAAGACCTTCGCCGCGCTGGGCGTGTACGGCACGTCGGCGATCACGGCGATCACCGCCCAGAACACACAGGGAGTAGCGCGATCGCACGTCCTCCCCACCGAGGAGATCGATGCGCAGATCGATGCCGTGATGAGCGATTTCGACGTGGGCGCGATCAAGACGGGGATGCTCGCGACAAGCGAGGTGGTCGAACTCGTCGCCGGAACGCTTGCCGGACAGGAGGTTCCGACAGTTATCGATCCGGTGATGGTCGCGGCGACCGGGGATCGGCTGCTCGAAGCCGAGGCCGAGCGCGCCTACGAGAAGCTGATCGCGGAGGCGACGGTCGTCACGCCCAACGTGGACGAGGCGACGGTACTGACCGGAATCGAACCGGCGGACACAGACGACGCCCGCGAGGTCGGCGAGAAACTGGTCGAGATGGGCGCGGAGACGGCGCTCGTCAAGGGTGGCCATCTGCCGACCGCCGAGGTCGAGGACGTGCTGGTGACGGACGGCGGAGCCACCGTCTTCGAGCACGCGCGGATCGATACCGAGGCGACCCACGGCTCGGGCTGCACGCTCGCTTCCGCGATCGCCGCCCGGCTTGCCCGTGGTGAGGATCTCGAAGAAGCGATCGAGGGCGCGCTCGATTTCATGGAGCGGGCGGTCCGCTACCCGCTCGACGTGGGCGAGGGACCGGGTTCGGTCCACCATCTCGCCCATCTCAGAAACCGGGCCGAGCGCGAGCCGACTGCGGAAGAGGTAGAAAGGATCGTCGAGCGCTTCGTCTCAAAAAACGTTCGAAAGCTCGTCCCCGAGGTGGGGATGAACGTCGTCGGGGCGACGCCGTACGCCGAAGGAGTGGACGAAATCGCCGCCGTCGAGGGACGAATCACGAGGACGATGGCGGGGATCAGTCCGAATCGCGGGGTTCGATTCGGTGCATCGAGCCACGTCGCCCGGTTCTTACTCGCCGCACGCGAGTTCGAGAGCGATCTTCGCTTTGCGGTGAACTGCCGGTTCGATACGGATGTGGAGACGGCGCTCGATGCGCTTTCCGCGCCAGCTGCGGAGTTCGACCGAGCGAGCGAGCCCGCGGACGTAAAACAGGAGGAGGGAAGCACGATGGGCTGGGGTGCTCGGCAGGCGTTCGGTGGGGACGAGACGCCCGCAGCCGTGATCGACCGCGGCGAAGTCGGAAAGGAAGCGATTCTCAAAGTAGTCGCATCCGATCCCGAACTGTTGATCGAACGAACCCTCGCCGTTCACGACGCGCTCTGAGTAGCTGTCGGCGGGGATCGAATCCGTACGGTAGGCGGATGGATCGGCGTTTCGACCCTCGCCCCACGAAGAAGAGGGGGGTGTGCGTCTCTTCCTACACCCCCACAACACGGTGCGTACAGTCCACCGACACTGGATCAGGGTGCCTCTGAAGCCACTGAGTGCTGTCCCAACGAACCCTTCGAATGAGATGCGATGACACAGCACACATAGTTGATTCGACAGGCGCTCAAGCATGGTGCTGTACCAGTCACGCTTTTATTAGTAGTACGGCTATCGCTCCTGATTGAAACATACTTGTGAGCAATCAACAGGGATACTGCCGGACAGAGGCTTTGATACAGTCGCCGGAAACGGCCGTTGGCGACTGTATCAACCGTTCTGTCCGACAGTAGAGTTACGGCTCCGGAAGCGCCGGGGCACTTGAATCGTGGTTCGCAAGGTCGTAAATCCGTTCGAGGTGGGGTGGCTGGTCCCGACCGACAAGCCGTTCGTAGGTGTCTTTGATCGCCTGCCCTGTCGGAAACAGTACGCGGAGATGCCATCCCTCACCCGTTCCTCGCACGGTTTCGATCCAGCCCCCGTATGAGACGAACGGCTCGAAGAACGTCCGAGCGTTGTCGGACCACTCGATGAGATACAGATGGGTCGAGGCGCTACTCCCGCATACTTCGACCGTGCTGATGGACGGATCGGCCCGGAGTCGCTCCGTGAAAACTGATCGCTCGCCGTTTTCGATCCGGAGCGCCGTTGGGTGGCCCTGATCCTCGTCGTGGGAGTGTTGGATCGTCACCGTCAGGTCAGAGATCTCGATAACCGATTCGAGAGGAAAGGCTGACGGGGGATACCAAAAATCGACAGCCGAGTCCATCTACCTGACCACCTCCGTTCCGTGGTCGCTACTGGATGTTAGCGGTACGTAAGGCACGACCAATGTCGGTTGAAGTCGTTTCATGAAGAACAAGACACTGAAACGTTGGTCTTGCAACTAAGTTATCGACCGATAGTAACTCAGTATTGATGCTGTATCAGTAACGCTTTTTTAAGTGTTGGCGTGGTCAAGGGTTACAACGTTCCGGATCCAGTCGATGACTCCGACAGCAGCTCTGCTAAGAGATGGGCTTCTGCTCGGCGCAATCGTTCCGAAACCGCGTTTGGCGTTACACCCAACTCCCCGGCAAGCTCCTCCATCGAAACCGTTCGCGGAATATCGAAGTAGCCCACCTCGAAGGCGGTCGTCATCGTTTCGCGCTGGACCGGCGTCAACGCAGCCAGTGGATTGTACGGCTTGGACCGATAGAGGTCCTGAATGTCCCAGCTGAGTTCCGCTCCTTCGGTCGCTCGCTGACACGCCTCGATCACTTCGGGCGAGGACGCCCATAAGACGACCGTCCACGAGTCGGCAGTTCCGGTCGCAGTAAGAAGTGTGAGCTGATCGGCACTCGCTGTCTGGAACGGGCTGGTTGCAGTAAACGTCGTATCGAGGTCGTACAGATGCTGGCCGTTTGCACTGTTCATGTGGTGGATCGAGTTGACGGTCGGGTCACCCGAACCGTCACTGTCGATGACATCCTGCTCGCTGCTGTTCATACGCAGAACAGAATGGATACTCCCAGCGTTCGTCCGGTAGGGCCAGAGGGTGCCCGCGAACTGGGGGAACGTCGCCATCGTATTGGCGAAAAAGAGGGCCTCTGCGGGGAGTGTCACTTCGGCGATACAGGCGGCGTTCAGAGAGTCAATCTGGGGGCTATGGTCAGTCACAGGTCATGGGCGCTTCGAGTCGAACAGGCGTCAGCGATCGACGCCCGTTGGAGTCCAGCTCGTCGGCTGGAGTGGCACAGGCAGTAGTTAGAGCGGCGGGCGTATGGGTGTGCGGCTGTATCAGACACTGTTTTTTATACTCCGTCTACTAGCCACCACCACTAAAAACAGTACTATTGGAGATCAGTGCGGTGTGGCGGGCGCGGGATCGTCAGTGCAGACCGGAACATGTTGGCCTCCCCGCGCCGGATTCGCTCGGAGACGGCGTTCACCGAGAGATCGAGTTCGGCGGCCACATCACTGAGGGCGCAGTTGCGCGGAACGTCGAAATAGCCCAGTTTGAGGGCAGCGACGATCGCATCACGCTGGCGCGCACTCATATCGTACTGGGCCAGTTTCGGCGCTTGGATGTCATAGAGCCGCAGTAAGTCGAAGTCGATATCATGGGTATCGCAGTACGACTGAAAACTCCCGAGCGACTTGCGGGTCCCAAAGCGGATCTTGAGGAACCATTCGTCCTCCTGGCCGACTGCTTGAACGAGTGCTTCATCGCCGTTCGTGCATCCCGCCGTCACCATCTGGTGAGTCTTGCCCCACTCGACGTGAAACAGCCCACCGCCGTTGAGGGGGTCGATCAGTCGGAGATTTTCGACGGTTGGATCGGCTGCTGTGGCCGTCTGGAGCGAGCGCAGACCGTTCCCGCCGACCCAGAGATATGGCATCATCGATCCCGCGATCGGAATGAATCGTTCGAGTTCGAAGCGCAGGTCAGGTTTTTGGCTCATCGTCTGAGCAAGGACGAAATCGTCGGCTGAAACGTGGAATTCGCCGATAATGCTCATAGTCCTCAATAGGTGCTGGCTGTATATATACAACTAGCGACTGCGAGGGTATCAGACATTCGTTATGAGTGGAAAAAGACAGGTTGATCCGACCGGGACTGTCTCTCGGTGCGAACTCGCCGAAACACGAGCGTGTACTATCCCGCGAGGAGCCGCGTGGTGTGTCTACGGACTGAGGTTGTACTCGTGGTCGACCATCTTGACTCGCTCGATAGCGTGACCGAAGATGAGATAATGATCGATCGCAGCGTGGGAGGCTTCGACCGGGGGATCTGATGTCCCAACGGTTGCTTCCCAGTCACACACACAGCATGTGAGCTTCGTTTTCTCGCTCATGCTCGTTATTAGAGCGTGAACTAATTATGATTGTTGCTGTATAGATGAGGGTGCATAGAGATCGCCGAAAACGACCGAAAGGAGCATACGATTCAGTAGGTATCTTCTAAATGATATATACTTGCGTCGTGGCCAGTTGTTCGATCGCAGGGCGATTCACTATTCGATCGTTTGCAACACCGGAATTTCCTCGACCCGTTCCGCAGAAAGTAGTGACCAGTCGATCCCCGCCGGTTTCTCCCCTCCTTCTGTCCGAACCACGCGCTCGGGCGTAACGAGCAGATCCATCGGTACGTCGTGCGGACCCGGCTCGGATGCGTTTTCTATCACCTGAATCTCGTGAATCGTACTCGCCGTCGGGGTGTCGTTGCCCACGCGATCGAACTCGCGGAGAACGGCGAATTCGAGATCCGAGTAGCCCTCACCCTTGCCGATCCGCGCTCCGGATTCGGTCACGGCCACACTGCCCGAGACCACGAGATCGATCTCGGGCATCTCGTCGGGCCCCGTCGGTACGCCGTGCTTCGCCACCCCTGAGACCGTCGTTGCCTCGTCGATATCGCTGACCTCTGCGGGATCGAGTTCGAGAAACGGTGTTTCGCTCTTCAGGCGGGGCTGGGCCATATAGAGGGTCTTTTCCTCGCGGAGTGCGCGCCTGCGAACCGGAAGCTGTGGGGCGTCGGGGTTCGCCTTCACCGTTTCTGCCCGCTTCCATTCGGGCTGTTCGGCGAGGCGCTCGGCCGCGTCCGCCGCTCCCTCGAAGTTCGGAATCCGGCCGTGGGGCGGAAATGGGAATCGGGCGATTCCTTCGGTTTCGAGCGCGTCCCAGATCCGTTCTCTGCAATCCTGTTTATCCATGCGAGGAGTTCGGGAAACCTGAGGCAAAACGCCGCCGATCCAAAGCGGATGATGTATTTAGCGCTGGCAGTCGAACAACGCCACATGCCAGCAATATACAGCACCATCGATGTCGAAACCGCAGAACGCACGCAGTCCTCATCGTCGGGGACGAACCATGTGGACCTCGTTTCCGAACTCGGGTGTACCGAGATGCGCCCCCGCGTATGGGACCTCTCGCCGGGCGACGCGATGAGCTATCATCGCCAGCGAGAACAAGAGGAGTTCTACTACGTGCTTTCGGGACCTGCTAGAATCAGAATCGGCGAAGAGATCCACGATATACCTGAAGAAACGGCACTCAGAATCCCACCCGAAACCCCGAGACAGATCATCAACGACACTGACGACGACCACCGCTGGCTCGTCGTCGGTGCGCCCGCAGTCGAAAACGACGGCGAACTGGTCGAGGAGTGATGGACGAGAAGCGCTGTCCTGACTGTGGCGTGGGGATGAGCGAAGGAACGCTGATCGGTTCGCCAAACCGAGAGACAGTCCAGTTGCGGACCGACGAGGCGGCTGGCGGTGTGCTCGGAACGCTCGGAGTCAAGGAGGCGCTTTCGATTGATTCGTGGGCCTGCCCCGAGTGCGGGCTGGTTCGGCTGTACGCCGACGCGGAGTAGTCGAGATGAACCCAACACCGTTTTGGTTCCCACGGACGAGATCCAGCTATGACAGAGGGCGGAATCGTCGGGGAGTTTCTTGCGTTGAAAGAGGAGACTGACGCCGATCTGCTGGCGATGCAGTGTGGGGATTTTTATGAATTCTTTGCCGAGGACGCCGAGTTCGTCGCCGAGAAACTCGACCTTCGAGTCTCGGAAAAATCCTCGCACGGCTCGTCGTACCCGATGGCGGGCGTGCCGCTTTCGGAGCTGACGCCGTATCTCAAAGCGCTGGTCGAGCGAGGCTATCGGGTGGCGGTCGCGGATCAGTACGAAACTTCTAGTGGGTATGCCCGCGAGATCACGCGCGTGGCGACGCCCGGAACCCTCATCGAAACGACTGACGAAGACGCGCGCTATCTCGCAGGGATCGTCCGCGTTTCCGAGAACTGTTATGGGCTGGCGTTCGCGGAAGTCACTACCGGCCAGTTCCTCATCACGCGAGTGGAAGGGACCGATGCTACCGCTCGCGCGATCACGGAGTGCTACCGGTACGATCCCGTGGAGATCCTGCCGGGCCCCGATCTACGGGACGATGAGGAGTTTCTCGACATGCTCTCGGAGCGAACGGACGGAGAGGTGACGATCTATGAGAAAAACGCCTTCGCGCCCGGTGCGGCAACCCATCGTACCAGAGAGCAGTTCGGTCGCGAAACAGTGGCGAGTCTCGGCCTGGAATCCGAGGGCGCGGAGGTCCGGGCGGCGGGTGCGGTGCTCGCGTACGTCGAGGAAACGGGATTGGGCGTCCTGCCGTCGATGACGCGCCTTCGGCCGTATCATGCGGACGATTTCGTCTCGTGTGACGTGACCACCCAGCGGAACCTCGAACTCACGGAGACGATGACCGGGAGAGGGCAGTCGCTTTTCGAAACGGTCGATCACACGGTCACGAGCGCCGGTGGCAGATTGTTGAAGGAATGGCTCTCTCGACCCCGGCGCTCGCTCGGGGAGCTACACCGCCGACAAGAGTGTGTAGCCGCACTCGGAGAACGCGCGCTCGCCCGCGAGGACTGTCGAGAGCTGCTTTCGAGTTCCTACGATGCAGAACGCCTCGCGAGCCGCGCGACCCATGGCAGCGCAGACGCCCACGCACTGTTGCAGGTGCACGATACGCTCGGTGTGCTCCCCGATCTCGCGGACCTCATCGCAGGCGATGATCGGCTTGCTGAGTCCCCGCTTATGAACATCATCGAACGCCCCGACCGCAGCAGTGCGGCAGAGCTCCGCGAAGCGCTTGAGGACGCGCTCGCAGAAGACCCACCGAAAACTCTCAGGGAGGGCGGACTGATCGAGCGGGGCTACAACGAGGAGCTGGACGAGCTGATCGAGCGCCACGAGGCGGCCTTGGAATGGATCGACACGCTCGGAAAGCGAGAAAAAAGCAGTCATGGAATCACCCACCTACAGGTCGACCGTAACAAGACCGATGGCTACTACATCCAAGTCGGAAAGAGCGACGCGGATTCAGTGCCGGAGGAGTATCGGCAGGTAAAGCAGCTCAAGAACTCGGTACGATTCACTACAGAGGCGCTCGAAGAACGCGAGCGCGAGATCCTCAGACTCGAAGAGGGGCGCGGCGAACTCGAATACGAACTGTTCTGCGAACTCCGCGAGCGCGTCACCGAGCGCGCGAGTTTGCTACAGGACGTCGGACGAGCGATCGCCGAGATCGATTCTCTCACTAGCCTCGCGACCCACGCCATCGAGAACCGGTGGACCCGCCCCGCCTTAGAGGATTCGCGCGCGCTCGACATCGAGGCGGGTCGTCACCCGGTCGTCGAACAAGGTACAGAGTTCGTCCCGAACGACCTCTCGCTCGACGAGAATCGGGAGTTCCTGATCGTCACCGGCCCGAACATGTCCGGGAAGTCCACTTACATGCGTCAAGCCGCGCTGATCGTCCTTCTGGCGCAGGTGGGAAGCTTCGTCCCCGCAGAGCGCGCCCGGATCGGTCTCGTCGATGGAATTTACACTCGGGTGGGCGCACTCGACGAACTCGCACAGGGACGTTCGACGTTCATGGTCGAGATGCAGGAGCTCTCGAACATTCTTCATTCAGCGACAGAAAATTCGCTGGTGATTCTCGATGAAGTAGGGAGAGGAACCGCGACCTACGACGGCATCTCGATTGCGTGGGCGACGACGGAGTATCTGCACAACGAAACACGGGCGAAAACCCTCTTTGCGACTCACTACCACGAGCTGACGACGCTTGCCGATCATTTAGCGCGAGTCGAGAACGTCCACGTCGCCGTCGCCGGCGAACCGTCGTCGCCGGCTACCAGCGGGACGGAGTCCCGCGCGGTGGACAATAGCGGAGACGTTCGCGGGAGCGGAGCTCCCGCGAGCCAGGCGGAAAGGGATCGCACTTCCGGCGATGGAGTGACGTTCCTGCGGACGATCCGTGAGGGAGCGACGGATCGCTCGTATGGGGTGCACGTTGCGGATCTGGCGGGGGTTCCCGAACCCGTCGTTTCGCGTTCGGGTGAGGTTCTCGACCGCCTGCGCGAGGAGAAGGCGATCGAGGCGAAAGGAAGTGGTTCAGGGACTCAGCAGGTCGTTTTCGACGTGGGGTCGGGTCGGATGAAGGCGGCGTCGGACGGCGGGGACGCGGACTCAACGGTGGGCGAGGCCGAGAACATTGATCCCGAGACCGAAGCGGTTCTCAGGGAGCTTTCGGGTCTCGAACTCGCGGACGTCTCGCCGGTAGAACTGATGACGCGGGTTCAGGAGTGGCAAGGGAGGATGAAAGAATGAGCGATACGGAGAACGGCGAAGAGTTCACGAACGAGATCCGGGCGCTCGATTCCCAGACGATCGATAAGATCGCTGCGGGCGAGGTGGTCGAGCGACCCGCTTCAGTCGTAAAGGAGCTTGTCGAAAACAGCCTCGACGCGGGAGCCTCGGCGATCACCGTCGAGGTCGATTCGGGTGGGATCGACCGGATTCGCGTCGTCGACGACGGGGTCGGAATGAACGAATCGGCGGTCAGAAAAGCGGTCCAACAGCACACCACGAGTAAACTACGGAGTATCTCGGATCTGGACGGCGGTATCAGCACCTTGGGATTCCGCGGCGAGGCGCTCTACACCATCGGTGCGGTCTCTCGGCTCACCATTACGACCGAAGCACGCGGTGAGGAGACGGGAACGAAACTCACCCTCAGAGGAAGTACGGTCGAAGCCTGCGATCCGGCGGGCTGTCCGGTCGGGACCGCCATCGAGGTGACGGATCTCTTCTATAACACACCGGCCAGAAAAAAGTACCTCAAACGCGAGCCGACCGAGTTCGATCACGTCAACACCGTCGTCACGCGGTATGCGCTCGCGAACCCCGGCGTTCGGTTCGCACTCGAACACGATGGCAGGGAAGTGTTTTCCACTACGGGACAGGGCGATCTTCAGTCCGCGATTCTCTCGCTCTACGGCCGAGAGGTCGCCCGCTCGATGGTTGCTATCGATTGCCTCGCAGAGGGACCGCTGGAAGGGATTTCGGGCTACGTGAGCGATCCCGAGACGACGCGGGCGAGTCCGACCTACATCTCGACGTACGTCAATGGACGATACGTCCGTTCTGGAGTCATCCGGAACGCGATCATCGAGGCCTACGGCACGCAGCTCGCACCGAGTCGGTATCCCTTTGCCGTTCTCGATCTCGACGTTCCGCCGGGGACTGTAGATGTAAACGTCCATCCTCGAAAGATGGAGGTCAGGTTCGGCGAGGAACGGGAGATCAACGCGCAGATCGAGGAAAGAGTAAGGGAGACGTTGCTCGAACAGGGGTTGATCCGTACGTCGGCTCCGCGCGGGCGCTCGACACCCGAGGAGACAACGATTGCGCCCGAGGCGGAGGAAACGGTGGAAACAGAACGGGAGGCTGAATCTGAGGGCGGTTCCTCGGCGGATGAACGGTCCGCTTCAAGCAGCCCGCCGACAAACTACACCGCCCACAGCGCTTCTAGTGGAATCGACGAACTACGCGATACGGAGCGGTCGACGGAGGCGAGCGGAGCACACGCGGAGAGCGAAAACCGCCGATTTTCGGCCCCGACGGCACAAACGACGTTCGGTGAGCCCGAGGACAGTGGGTATACACGACTTCCGGATCTCCGGGTACTCGGCCAGCTTCACGATACTTTCGTCGTCTGTGAGAGCAACGAGGGGCTGGTTCTTATCGACCAGCACGCCGCCGACGAGCGGGTCCATTACGAACAGCTCTCGGAAAAGCTTGCGGGCGAGACGGCGACACAGACGCTCGTCTCCCCGGTCGAGATCGAACTCACGGCACGCGAGATAGCGCTGTTCGAGGCCTACGAGGAGGCACTGGCTCATCTGGGATTTGCCGCGACGCGCGAGGAGGGAGTCGTCCGCGTGAGGACCGTCCCGGCCATCTTCGACACGACGCTTTCGCCTGAACTCCTGCGGGACGCACTCTCGGAATGTCTCTCGGGCGATCCCGGCGACACAGTTGAGGCGACCGTCGACGCACTCGTGGGAGATCTCGCGTGCCATCCCGCTGTCACTGGCAACACCTCGCTTACGGATGGCTCCGTAGTGGAGCTCCTTTCGACACTCGACGACTGTGAGAACCCCTATGCCTGTCCGCACGGACGGCCGACGATGATCCGAATCGACGGCGAGGAGCTTTCCGGTCGCTTCGAGCGCGACTACCCAGGACACACCGAGCGCCGGAACGATTAGAAAAGCGTCTCGCGGGGGCGGGTAATACGGTTCGAGCGGCGTTGTAACCGATTGAGTAGTCGGTACTCGCGGCCGACCTGGAGGGCGAGTACGGGAACAGCTCCACCGAACAGCGCCAGCGCGACGGGCAGGTCGGCCATCGCCGCACCCACTGTGCCGAGTGCGCTCCCGGCACAGAGTCCGGTCCCGACATACAATCGCCGCCGGGTCGCCGCGACCGCCCCTCGATTTTGATCGGAGCCTCGAATCGTGTACATAGGGGCGGATACGGAAGCGACCGTTAAGAGGGTCCGCCAAGCGCACTGAAAGTGAAACCGCATGACGTAGACGGGTACAATGTGTGTTAGCTCGGAACGCTCCTGGGATCGGATAGCCGGATCTTTTATAGTAGTCGTTGAACGTCAGTACACACCCGTGTGCGGATTCGCGGCCAGCGCTCCCGGCGCTGGCCGCCAGCGTCCACACGGTGTGCAAATGGTTTCAACGACTACTATAGCACACCGGTCGAACTGTGGCCATGACCGATCTCGTGACGTTCGGCGAGACGATGCTTCGCTTTTCGCCGCCGGGCAACGAGCGCCTCGAAACGACGACCGAACTCGAAGTCAGGGCCGCGGGGGCCGAAAGCAACGTCGCGGTCGCCGCCTCGCGGCTAGATGCCGAGGCCGTCTGGACCTCGAAGCTTCCCGACTCGCCGCTGGGACGGCGCGTCGTGAGCGAACTCGAGAGCTACGGACTCGAAACCGATGTCGTTGGTGGGGAGGGCCGACAGGGGACCTACTATCTGGAGTTCGCGGGCGAGCCCCGTGGGACGGACGTGCTCTACGACCGGGCGGACGCGGCGATCACGACCGCGCGCGCCGAGGAACTGCCCACGGAACGGATTCGTAAAGCGGATTGGTTCTACACGAGCGGGATCACGCCCGCACTTTCTTCGACGCTCGAAGAGACCACCGAGACGCTGCTGTGGACGGCACGAGAAGCAGGAACGAAAACGGCCTTCGACCTGAACTACCGGAGCAAGCTCTGGTCGCCCGAAGAGGCCCGCGACGTTCTCACGAGCCTGTTCGAGCACGTCGACGTGCTCGTGACGGCGGTACGGGACGCGAGAAACGTTCTCGGAAGCGAGGGACGCGACGAGACGATCGCGCGCGCGCTGGCCGAGGAGTGGGGCTTCGAAACCGTGGTTCTTACCCTCGGCTCCGAGGGTGCGCTGGCCCTTCATCAGGGAGGGACCACGCTCCAGTCCGCCTTCGAGACCGAGACGTACGATCCCATCGGAACCGGCGACGCGTTCGTTGGAGGGTTTCTCGCCCGACGAATCGCGGGCGGGGATATCGAGAGCGCGCTCGAATACGGGGCGGCGACGGCGGCGCTCAAACGTACCATTCCGGGTGATATTGCGGTCGTCACACCCGAGGAAGTCGAGCGCGTGATCGACGCGGAGGGGAGCGGGATCTCACGGTAGTGTTAGGGGGAACACGAACGGATAACGGCTAAACCGGACGGAGACGAAACGGGGGTATGACCCACGTCGCGGTTATCGGAGCCTACGGCAGCGCGGGCGTCGCCGTCGCCGAATCGCTCGCCGATCGGGACCTCGAACTCACGCTGATCGACGACGGCGAACCCGGCGGCGGTCTCTGTATTCTTCGCGGGTGTATGCCCTCGAAAGCCGTTCTTTCGGCGGGTGCCCACCGGTTTCAGGCCCGCCACGACGACCGGATTTTGGGAACTCCCGAGGTCGATCTTTCGGCCGTCGTCGAGAAAAAGGACGAACAGGTGCTTAGCTTTGCAGAACACCGCCGCAAGGCGGTTCATCGCCTCGCCGAGCGAGAGAACGTCGATTTCATCCACGAAACCGCCCGGTTTCTCGATTCACACACACTCGCCGTCGATGGGCGGGAGATCGAAGCCGACT
>JADFQH010000032.1:15000-16030 GCA_022561895.1 Methanobacteriota archaeon
TCGGCCGCTTCGCCCCCGGCCTGGAAGCCGACTACGTCGTGATCGCGACCGGCTCCGTCGTAAATGTTCCCGGCCTCCCCGGTATGGAAGAAGTCGAGTATCTGACCAGTTCGGACGTTCTCGACGCGACCGAGTTCGGGGAGTCGGGGATCGTCATGGGCTTTGGCTACGTGGGTCTCGAACTCGTCCCGTATCTCGCCGAAGTCGGAGAAATGGATCTCACCGTGATCGAACACGACGCGCGCCCGATCGATGAGGCTTCTTCAGAGTACGGCGAGGAGCTGTTGAAGCTCTACCGCGAAGAGTTCGGAATCGAGATCCTGACGAACGCCCGCGAGCGGTCGGTCGCGTCCGTCGAGAACGGGGTTCGCATGGAGATCGAGCGAGATGGCGAAACCGAGAGTATCGAGGCCGACCAGCTCTTTTGCTTTACGGGTCGAAAACCGAACCTCGATGGGCTGGGTCTCGAAAACACCGATCTCTCGCCCACAAAGGAGTGGGTCGAGGAGACGATGCAGGCCCGTGACGATTCTTTCACTTTCGTTGTCGGCGACGCAAACGGCCACGAGCCGATCCTCCACGTCGCAAAGGAGCAGGGCTATCAGGCGGCCGATAACATCATGGCCCACAGCCAGAACCGGGAGATGGTCCCTTACGAGAACGTCCCGCACCACGTGATCTTCAGCGGACTCGGTGTCTACCCCTTTGCTCGTGTCGGTCACACCGAAGAAAGCGCGCACGAGGCGGGCTACGATCCGGTCGTGGTCGATCGGTTTGCCACCGACGACGGCGTGTTCAAAGTAAAGGACGTTCCCGAGGGGCTTGCGACCCTCGTCGTTGCCCGCGACGGCACTGTACTGGGTTATCAGGGACTCCACCATCACGCCGATTCGATGGCCAAAACGATGCAGATCGTGATCGAACTCGGACTCGACGTGGGCGAGCTACCGGATCGGGCCTATCATCCGACGCTGCCCGAAATTCTCGACGGGTTGTTTCGGGTCGCGTGTACCGAACTTGCAGGAAACTA
>JADFQH010000312.1 GCA_022561895.1 Methanobacteriota archaeon
TTGACCGTGATGCACTCCACGACGCAATCGACGGCAGAATCGCCGTCGAACGCTTCTTTAGTACGTTCAAAGAGGACGAGCGCCGTCTCGCCTTTCGCGTTCAGGGTCGCCGACGTGTAGAAACACACGTCGGCTTAGTGCTGATCGACCGGCTCGTTACTGCACTGGCGAATCGCCTCGATGATCCGACCGCTAATCTCAGGAAAACGAAGCCGTGGTGATTACCGAACAGGGTCTATCGCTCACTCACTAGTAAAAGCTGGACCAAAAGCGCACGAGGCTCCCTATGGTCACCTCGCGCTACCGCTCGCTCACTACGTTCGCTCGCGGGAAATCCGCTGAACGCTTCCGCCGAAATCAGTGGGTGTAGTGAGGATGTCCGTTCGTTTCTTATTTCCATTCAATCGCGTCGGGAAAGCCTTCAAACCCTTCTCCGTGATATCGGTGTGCGGACCAGCCTGCGTTCTGTGCTCCCTCGATATCGGTTTCGCTGTCCCCGATCATCGCGTAGCTGTCTGCCGGAAGGCGTTGTTCGGCCATTCGATATGGGGCAGTGTCAGGCTTGTGTGCGCCTGCCTCGTACGAAACGACGACCATGTCGAAGTGATGGTTGAGATCATACGTCTGCAGCTTGTGTTTCTGCCATTCGGGAACCCCGTTGGTAAGAACGCCGAGAGCATAATCGCCCGAAAGACGTTCGAGGTCTGCATGAACGTTTTCCGGCGGCTGATACATCTCGGTTTCCTTCTCTCGAAGCACCTCTACGAGCGCGTCGGGATCCGAACAGTCACCAATACGAGAGAACGCTCGCCGGATCGGTTCGGGTTCACACCGGCTAAACAGCTCATAGAAGGCTTCGTTGTACGTCTCGATCCATTCGTCGTTAGCCGTTCCTTGTACCGACTCGAACGTATCTGTCAAGACATTGCGGTACTCTCGTGTATGGTGGAGGAGCGTTCCATCCAAATCGAAAAAGATCGCCTTCATTCATACCAACTTCATTTCCAATACAAAAAGTGTAGCTAACGGTCGACAGGTCAGCTGATGCGGTTCACTGTCACACACTATACCGCCTCCTATACGCCCATCGATACCGATCCTCATTACCGTTTTATCACAATTGCTGGTGTGTCACACACTGTGACGAGTTCAGACCCCTACGGTCGCGCTATCCGCGACCACCATCGGGATGAGCAGAACCAGCCACTTCTCGACCGAAACGGTAACCGGACACGCGAACATCCAATTGCAAGATTCTACTTCAGCGAGTTTTCAGGAAATGACTGGCTCGAATCCTACCTTGACGAGCCGCTGCTCGATACGGGTGCTGGTGCGGGTCGCCATGCGCTATACTTCCAAGAGCGATTCGAGACCGTCGCCATCGAGATCTCGGAGTACCTCGTCGAGATCATGCGAGAGCGCGGCGTCGAGGACGCGCGTCACGCCGATATGTTCGCGCTCCGCGAGACGTTCGGGCGGGACCGATTCGAGTCGGCGTTCGCCCACGGCACACAGGTCGGTCTCGCCGGGTCGATGGCCGGACTTCGGCGGTTCCTCCGCGATCTCGCGTTCGTGACGACACCGGATGCGACGGCAGTTCTCGACGCCAACGATCCGGACCACGAGGGAGCGTCCAGCTTATTCGGTTACCGTCCGGACCCGACGCCCGGACTCGCTTACCGGCTCTACTGGTTCGAGTACGAGGGCGAGGCGAGCGAGCCGCTCCTGTTTCGTCTCTTCAGCCCGGATCGCTTTCGGGAGGCCACCATCGGAACAGGTTGGAAAGTAGCCGAAATACAGCGGGGTTCTGATGAGCACGGCCATCACTACCGGGCGGTTCTAACGAAGCGGTGAACAGGGGTCGGTAGCTACTGGTGGCTGACGATAGCAGACGAAACGTTAACCGCCCGAGAGCGCAAGCAGTGGGTATGACGCTGATTCGGAGGATCGCATGAACGCGGCGGGAATCGGACGGCTGGGTGTTGCACTGCTCGGCGGGCTGCTCGCCGCAGCCGTCGGCTACGTACTGTTTTTTTCACTCCCAACAACTGGTGTCGAACTCGTTGGAATCTTGCTCGTTGTCGCGACAGGACTGATCGGGCTGCGGATCGCGGGCCGGATCGCAGGCAACGTCTTTGACAGCTACAACGTCGCGGAGGTCGCCGTCGAGGGACCCATCTCTCGTGATGGGGGCGGCGGACGGTTTCCGAGCGGTCCCCAGCAGACCCCGACTGACGATATCGTCGAGCAGATCGAAGCCGCAGACGAGGACGGGAACGTCAAAGGCTTGCTAGTAAAGCTCAACACCCCCGGCGGAGAGGTCGTTCCGAGCGACGACATCCGAAGAGCGATCGTCGAGTTCGATGGGCCGGCGATCGCCTACACCACGGATGTCTGTGGCAGCGGGGGTTATTGGATCGCAAGCGGCTGTGACGAACTCATCGCCCGCGATGCCTCCCTCGTAGGATCGATCGGCGTGATCGGCTCGCGAGTCAACGCCACCGACTTAGCGGAGCGAGTCGGACTCTCGTACGAACGGCTCGCCGCGGGTGCGTACAAGGACGCAGGCATCCCGCTAAAGGAGATGGAGGACAACGAACGCGCCTATCTCCAAGGGCTGATCGATGATTTCTACGGGCAGTTCGTCGAGCGCGTCGCGGAAGGTCGTGAACTCACGGAAGAGGAGGTTCGGTCAACCGAAGCCCGTGTCTACGTCGGCGAGGAAGCGCTCGACCTCGGACTCGTCGATTCGCTTGGAACCCGTGAGGATGCAGAAGACCGATTGCGAGCGATCCTCGATACCGAGACCGAAATCCGGGAGTTCAAGCCCGAGAGGGGGATGATGGCCCGTATTTCGGGGGGCAGCGCGTCGGTCGCTTACGCCTTGGGTGCGGGGATCGCGAGCGTCGTCGATACCAACGAGGAGATCGAGATCCGCCTGTAAGCTTTTATCCGATGGGGGTCTGTGTTCGCACACTGTGAGCACGCTGGTCGTCTGTCTCGATCGCTCGGGCGAGATCGCCGAGACGGCCGGCGTCTCTCCCCCGATCGTCGGCTGGGAGGCCGTCCGCTCGCTGGTGATCGATGTCGGTCTCGCGGATCCCGAGGATTCGAACGTCAACTGCCTGCTCGAATCCCTGCGAGTCGCCCGCGAACTCCGTGATAGTGACGAGGAGTGCGTCGTCGCGGTCGTCACCGGCGCGACCGATTCCGTCGGAGCGGGTCGGTCTATCGCCGCCCAGATCGAGGAGCTTCGTGCCACTCATTCGGTTAGCTCCGCTGTTATCGTCACCGACAGCGCAGAAGACGAGCGTTTTGTTCCCGTTATCGAGAGTCGGCTCTCGGTCGATTCGGTCGATCGAGTCGTCGTTCGCCAGGCCCGCGATATCGAA
>JADFQH010000313.1 GCA_022561895.1 Methanobacteriota archaeon
TAGGCGGACTCGTAGCCACGGCGCTCGTAGAATGCGTTACCGGGTTCGTTCGCCGCGAAGACGAACCCTTTGAACCGGTCGATCCCCTCGCCATCGAAATACTCGCGAACGTGGTCGTACAGCCGCGCGCCGTAGCCCTCGCCGCGGTAGTCGGGATGAATGTGCAGCCAGTGGATCTCCCCGACCCGTTCGGGGAACTCGATGAGGTAACACTGGGCGAATCCGGCGATCTCGCCATCGACTTCGAGGACCGGAATGAACACGTCGTCAGCTTCGTCCGAGATAAGCTCGTCGAGTCGCCCGTCACCGTACCACTGCTCGACGGCGTCGTCGATCGTCGCTTCTTCCAGAAAATGTGCGTAAGATTGGCGCAACGAGTCGAGTGCCACCTTGCGGAGCGCCGCTGCGTCGTCCCGCTTTGCGTCTCTGATCTCCATACACCGATTGTGGTGGCTCGCTACTAAACTGTTGTTCCGCAGGCGCGGCTATTTCGCATCCGAGCGCGTTGTCACGGTATGAATCGTCGCACCACCGCTCTCGTTGCGGCTGGTATCGGTCTCATCGCAGCCACCTCGGCGAAAACCGTCTCCGAGGCGCACTCGGCCGAGCGAGTCCCCTGCGAGGTAGTAGACCGGCTCGGTGGCGTCGAACTCCGCCGATATCCCGAAACACTCCTCGTCGAGACGACCGCCCTCGACGAACGGACCGCGTTCAATCGCCTCCGTGGATATCTATGCCCACGAACGCGACGGCCGAAGAACTGGCGATGACCGCACCCGTCAAAACCGGCATAAAGGCCAACCGAACTGAAACGAGCGTGACGATAGCGTTCTACCTTCCGGCGGCGTACACCCTCGAAACCGCGCCGGTCCCGACGGACTCGTCCGTGCGCCTCGTAACCGAGCCGAAACGAACGCTCGGGATCGTCTCGTTTTCGTGGTATGCGACCCGCAGGCGCACCGAGCGAGTCGCAGCGGATCTCGGCGATACGCTGGCCGAACACGGGATCATCCCCGCGAAAAGCCCGTTTTTGTTTCGGTACGACCCCCCGCTGACCCCGCCGTTCCTCCGGACGAACGAGGTCGCCATCGAGATCGAAGAGCGCTGAGAGAAGGCTTATCACCTGTCGGAGGCTCTTCGGTACCATGCTCGAAGAGGAACTCGGGTTCGAACGCGAGAAGCTTTCCCCTGTTGTCCCCGTCGTCACAACGCTCCTGATCGCCCTGTTCGTGATCGGCATTCTCTATCAGCTCGTCGGTCTCGTTTTTTAGGTATCGGCGTCGAGATGGACCGAAAGCGACGAGAGCGCTTCTCTCTGTTCGGTCGTTAGATCGACAACAGCGCCGCTCTGTGCCGTGATCTCGTCGGACTGCTCGGTTACGTCCTCGACGGTTGCAGTGACCTCCTCGATCGTCGCGGCCTGCTCGTCGTTCGCCGCCGCGACCTCCTCGATACCGTGGGCCGCCTCATCGACCGCGTCTGCGACCCCGGAAAGCGCCTCGAAGGCGTCTTCGATCTCTCCTGTGGTCTCATCGACCAGCTGGTTCGACTGCGCTGCGGTTTCGACAGTAACCGTCGCCTGCTTTTGGACACCATCGAGCAGCGCCGTGATCTCCGTCGTGTGGGTTTTGGTCTCGTCCGCCAGCGATTTGATCTCGTTTGCGACGACTGCAAAGCCCGCTCCGGCCTCGCCTGCCCGTGCCGCTTCGATCGAGGCGTTGAGCGCGAGGAGGTTCGTCTCGTCCGCGACGCGCTCGATCACTTCGACGACCTCCTCGATGGCGGACATCCGGTCGTCGAGTTCGCGAACCGTCTCCATGAGCTGATCGCTCTTCAGAACGAGTTCATCCGTCGCTTCTTGGGCGTTCTCGCTCGCGTCCGTCCCTGTATTCGCCGCGTTCCTCGCCTCACCCGCGGCGGCGGAAACCTGTGCGGCGGTGGCCGCGACCTCCTCCATATTCGCGCTGAACTCCTCCATCCCCTGAACCACCGTCGTTAGCGACTGATTCTGTTCTTCCGCGAGCGCGTCGATCTCCGCAGCCGCCTCGTCCGCGTCCGCAATCGTCGTCGAAAGGGTGCGAGACTCCGTCTGTAGGTCGTCCATGAGCGCCTCGAACCGCTCTGCGAGCTGATTGGTCGCCTCGACCACGTCGAGGAGCTCCTCGCGAATAGTTCCCGAATCACACTCGAAGGTCGCCCGTGCGGAGTACTCGCCCGCGCTGAGCGCGTTCATCGTCTCGACGGTCTCCTCGACGAGCTGTTCCATCGCGTCGTTCCGGCGCTTTTCTTCAGTCACGTCTCGAACCGTTTCGATCACGCCGACCAGCGCTCCGTCGTCGTACAGCGGCGTTGCGGTGAACTCGATGTCCCGCTCCTCGCCGCGGGCGTTGAGCATCGTGCTTTCGTCCGCGTACGCCGTCTTCTCGCCGTCCGTCCGCGGCACGTCGAACACCTCGTCCGTTGATTCGGGCGCTTCTATCACTTTGTCGGCGAGCGTCTTCGCTCGACGGCCGTCCTGATAGAAGGCCGTACTCGCGCCGGTCTGCCCGAGGATTTCCTCTTGGGGTGTGCCGGTAAACTCCGCGATCGCGTCGTTCCACACGACGACTCGCTTCTCGGCATCGAGAACGAACACAGGGTAGCGAACCCCATCGAGCAGCGCGTTGTAACCGGGATCGAATCCGACCGCAGTGGTGAGCTTCTCGTCGGCCGCAGGCTGGCTTTCGGTTCCCATTTATACCATGAAAAACACCACACGAACATATATTTTTTCTGTAACATATCAAATCGGATAAACAGATACGAGAGTCGGATTCGAAGGTGGTGGCTTCGAGTGAGCAAACCGGGGGTGAAGTTATGCTCTCGGATGATAAGTACGGACCGATGACCGACTTAGATACCTCTCGTGCCCAACTCGTCGGGATCAACCACGTCGCGCTCACGGTTGGTGACATCGACGCCGCACTCGACTTCTATAACTCGGTTTTCGCGTTCGAACTCCGCGGGCGCTCGGAGTCGAAGGCGTTTCTCGACATGGGTGATCAGTTCCTCGCACTGGCCGAAGGCGACGGTGAAGCTGACGACCAGCGCCATTTCGGGCTGGTCGTTGACGATCCAAAACTCGTAGAAGATCGCCTCGCCGAGACGTCCGCTGAACGTCTCGAAACTTCAGGATTCGACTTTCTCGATCCGTGGGGCAACCGGATTCAGATCGTTGCCTACGAGGAGATCCAGTTCTCGAAAGCCGAGAGTGTTCTTGACGGGATGGGGTTGGATCTCGGAAAGTCCGATTCGGCGCTTGCGGAGCTTTCGGAGAAGGGGATGGAACCTGAGTAAAATGGGTTGGGGCGGATTTGAACCACGGTCGTTCCGTTCGCTGGCGCTCACTTCAC
>JADFQH010000033.1:0-4371 GCA_022561895.1 Methanobacteriota archaeon
GCGGGGCATGTGCAAACTGTGCGGTCGCGGTCGTCGAGGGCGCAATGGAGATGCCCGTCAACCATATCCTCCCGCCCGAGATGCTCGAGCGAGGAGTTCGTCTCTCGTGTAACGCCACGCCAACGACCGAGGAGATGAAGGTGGTCTACAATCTCAAACACCTGCCGGATCTCGACGAACTTCGACTGCCACCCCGGCCCTTCGAACGGGCGTACGGCGACGACTGATACTGGCGGCTGTGAGTCATTACAGGAGTTTGCAGAACAGTATCGGCCAGTTCCTGCAACCAGTTACAGCCGCCGGTATACACTATGGTTTCAATACGCAGACCGTGTATGGACGAGCGTGAGCGACAGCACTTCCTCGCGTCACGACCGCCTCACCCGCTACCCAACGCCCGGTCGTGCGAACTCGTTGTGGCACTGGCCCGATGCACGCCATCCTCTCCGGATCGTCGTAAACTACATCGCCATCGTCCTCGCCCGGCACTCGCCGAGTCTGCGCGTGAAAAACCGGCTTCTCAGGGCGGTCGGCGTAACTGTGGGAACCGGCGTCTCGTGGGGACTCGAATCGACACCCGATGTCTTTTGGCCCGATCTCATCACTGTCGAGGACGACGCGATCATCGGCTACGACGCGACCCTGCTCTGTCATGAGTTCCTCCAGGAGGAGTACCGCACCGGCCCCGTTAGAGTGGGTAAACGGGCGATGATCGGCGCGGGCGCGGTCGTGCTTCCGGGAGTAGAAATCGGGGCGGACGCGCGCGTCGCGGCGAACTCGCTCGTGCGCGAGGACGTTCCTTCAGGAGCAACCGCCGTCGGCGTACCTGCGGAAGTTCGTGATCATGACGACTAACAGGCCTGGAGGCTGCGAACGCAAGCAGTGCTTTGACCGGCGACGCGGGGCCATAACGGTGTATGGACATCAGCGATATCGCGACTGACGAGTACGTCGCGGTCGACCCCGATACGCGAATCGCCGAACTTCGGCCGTACTTCGAGGACGAGGGGATCGATGGCGTGTTCGTCGCCTCGGACGGCGAGTGTGAGGGCGTGATCACCCCTCGCGAGTGGCTCCGCTCGTATCGCGACGACGACACCGCCGCAGAACGCCTCGCGAAGGCCGTCCCCCGGTTCGAGCGCACCGCGAACGTCCGGGACGTCGCCCGCCAGTTGGTCGAGAGCGAGACGCGGATCGCCCCCGTCTACGTCGAGGGCGAACTCTGGGGTGCGGTCACGCAGGACGGCATTCTGGAGGCAGTTCTGGAGAACTTAGACGTCCTCGAAGTGCGCCAGATCATGACCGACGACGTGGTGACGATTTCGACTGATACCACCCTCGGGACGGTGATCAATCAGCTTCGTGAACACGGGATCTCCCGGCTGCCGATCGTCGAGAACGGACAACCGGAAGCGATGGTGACGGCGAAGGACATCGTCGATTTCATCCTCCGGACGATGGACCGGCCCACCGGCGGGACGCGCGGCGGCGAGGGCGATGACCTGCTCGATCTGCCCGTCTACGACGAGATGAGCCGGCCCGCCCAGACGATCGGGATCGAGGACACCGTCGCGGAAGCCGTCCGTACCATGTTCGAGTACGGCTACGATGGGCTGGTGGTTTCCCCGGCGTACGACGAGCAGGTCGCGGGCGTGCTGACGAAAACCGACGTGATGCGCGCACTTTCCTATACGCAGGAGGAGGGTATGGACGTACAGATCAGCAACATCGACGCGCTTCGCTCGACGTCGCGGGAAGAGGTCGCCGATCGGCTCCGCGCGATCACCGACAAACACCGGAACATGAACGTCCATCACGTCCACGTCCGGTTCCAAGAACACGACGAGAGCCTCCGAGGGGTGGCGCTCTATCAGTGTGCGATTCGGATGCGCACCAATCAGGGACAGATCGCGGGCACCGGCGAGGGCTACGGCGGCGACGAGGCGTTCTCGCTCGCGCTCGAGACGCTCGAACGCAACGTGCTGGATCGGAAGGGAAAGCGAAGCGACGAGGAGTACCGCGGGCAGCTGCTCCAGAAGCTGGGCGAACTGTAGGGCCTGTTTCACCGCGGAGTTCGCTCGCCGACGAGGGGCGGCTACTGGGTTCGGCGCTTACTTGCACCTTCTTCGAACACGGTTCGATTGGGTACGATGTACTCGATGCCGTCGTCTTCGATCCGCGTGATGAACAGTTCGACCTCTTGGACGACGCCGGTTCGATTACCGATCTTTACTCGGTCGCCGATTCCGTAGGGCTGATTGACAAAGAGAAACAGTCCTGCTGCACCCGAGGCGAGCAGGTCGCGCCCCGCGATCCCGCCGAGAAAGACGAGACCGAAAATGTACGCTCCGAGGAGGATCAGTAGGGCAGCGGTGGCAACGCCAAGCTGGCCGAGCGCGATGAGGACTGCGATGTAGATGACGCTGTACTTAGCAATCGTTCCGATGAGTCTGACTTCGGGGAACTTGATGCCTCGCAAGCGGTCGTCGATCAGCACCTCGAATTTGTCGCCGGCGACGATCCCGACGATGACGACGACCAACGCGATGAACGCACGCGGGAGCAACCAAGCGAGTCCGTTCAGGAGTTCGCTCAGATCAAGGATATCGGTGACGTAGAGTGCAAGCAGGAACCCAACGCCGTAGATGAACCACGAACTCAGTCGCGAGATGACCGACACCGTCGAACTACCCAGTCCCTGTGCGGTGCGTTCGAAGGCGGTGCCTTCAACGGTGTCGCCCACGCCGACGGCGGTCAGCACCTGCTTTGCGAGCTGGCCGAAGACGTATCCGAGGACGACAACCCCAACGAACACCGCAAACGCAAGCACCAGCGGTTCGCGCAGGATCGATACCTGCATCAATACTCCTCCGGATCGATCTCGAGGACGAGCTTTCCACCCTTGAACGCTCGGACGAGTCCGTCGCTTTCGGAAAGCACGATCGAGGTGGTGTTCGTATCCCGCGTGATCGCCCCGCCGGCCATGTGGCGTGCGCCGAGCCCCTTCGGGATGTCGATCCCCTCCGCGGAGGGTTCGAGATACCGATAGGCCGAAACGATCTTGCCCGAATCACTGATGACGAACGCGCCGTCGAGCCGGGAGAACTCCTTTAACATGACGTTCACGATCGGATCCCCCACGTGGACGTGGGATTTCTCGAAGGGGTTGTAGCTGAGCGGGCGGGACTTGTTCATCACGTTGCCGGCGTCGCCGACGACGAACAGCGCGCCGACGGGCTTGCCCTTCTGACCCTTCTTTCCGAGGTCGATCGCGACTTCGAGCACGCTTCGGATCACGTCCGGCTCGGCCCGCGAGTTGACGAACAGGTCATAGAGAGAGGAGTGGACGGAGTTGGTCGCGCGCACCCGCGAGACGGTGTCGATCTCCTCGTCGAAGACGTTCGTCGCACAGACGACGACGTCGCCCTCGGCGACGTAGTTATCGCCGATCGCCGCGCCGATACCGAACTTCACGAGATCCTCGATTTCGGCGAATTCGAGCGGGATTTCGACGAACGCATCGGCATCGACGGTGTTTTCGGTGCCGATGACGATCACGTCGATCCCTTCGTCGACGAACCGATCGTAGAGCGATCCCGTGGGTGAAAAGAGCGCAACCGCATCCGCGTTCTCGACAATGCCCGAAAGCAACTCGGAGATGGAGTCCATTATGGAGAACCACTCAGCGCGCGCGAAAAAGCGTTGTGGCACGTCTCTGCGGACGATTGTAGTTCTTCTGCCAGGCGTCGGACGACCGGCTGACGATGGGTATCAGAAAGATGTCATCTATGGTATCCTGCCGAACGTTTTTGCGTCTCTCCGCGAAACGACTGATCGCTATGGTTGGTGTACTCGCGATCGCAAAGAAGGCAGCAACGTTCGGCTACAAACGATACGGCGTTCCCGGTGCGGTCGCCTCGGTCGCGGTCGTCCTCGGAGGGTACTACTTGAAGAAGACGTTGAGCGGGTCGAAAAACGATAGCAACCAGAACTGACGACGCTCGTTTCCGACGAGTCGTCAGAACACATCGAGGTACTCTTCTATGACCTCGCGTTCTTCGGTAGTCAGATCGAACAGATCGTAGACCGCCTCGTCGATTTCGGCTTCCAGTTCTTCGATCTCCGTCCGCGCGACCTCCTCGTGGTCCTCCTCCAGCCGAGCGAGTAGATCCTCGACGCCCTCGTCGCTTCGGCGGGCCTACAGAAATCACAGATTTCCAGGGTCTTAATCTACGGACATACCAAGGGCACGTGGGATGTAAGGGAAGCAGATGTGTTTTCGCGCGCACGAATCAAGTGGCTGCGACCGTCCGACCTATTCGACACGATGCCGCACAAGATCAAGGACGACAGTGCCTTTGTGCCTGTCGC
>JADFQH010000033.1:4381-16012 GCA_022561895.1 Methanobacteriota archaeon
TCCTCGCCGCTTTTGACGTTTCGACCATTTATCGCGGCTCGGACGTACTCCGCGCGGCGCTTTCTGGCCTCCCGGTCTTCCGTGTACATCGCCGGATCGGTGATAGTATCGGAGCGCCCGGCTTGTACCGTGAACTCGCCCTCGACATTCTCCTGTATCTCGGCGCTCACCGGATACCGGCGGGTCTGCCACTCGTAGGTGATGTAATCGAGTTCGCCGGAGAAGTCGCCGAGGTAGGCCTCCGGGAAGCGGTCAGTCTTGCTGTCGAGGTCGATGGTCTCGACGATCTCTCCGGCTTTTTTGCGCATCAATCCGAAGACGCCTGCGGTGTCCTCCGTTTTGCACGGAAGCTTTTCGACGTACTGGGAGCGGTACTCGTAGTATCCGCCCATCTTGATCGTCGTGATGTGCTTGAAGTAGAAGTCAAGAGCCTTCGAATTGAGTTGGCAGGCCATTTCCTCGGTGAGGTTGCGGTAGTCGTCAGACAGGAGGACCGAGTAAGCGGTCGTAAAGTACCACGTTCCTACCTCGTCAATCATGAAGGTGGCGTCTTGGCAGATGTGGGCTTGGATGATTTTGGGCTGCTCGAACTTTTCAAGGTTTTGCGTACGTCCAAATTCCCACCACGTCTCGCTATTTTCCCAACCCTCGCGTTCTCTTGCACGTAGATCTTCTTCATGCTCTTTGAAGTAGTCCCATGAGCGGGAGAGTTCATCTCTCAGTTCGTCTTCTGAATACAGAGTTGCTTCTTTCCCTCCTGATTCGTTCTCCACAATGTGGTACGGATAGATGACATGATTGCCCGACCAATTACCCCTCCATCTCTCAACGTCGTTTCCTTGGAGGAACGGACGAAGTAGGTCTGTCTCAATTTCGTACTCCCGAGAGTCACCGGTGGGCACTACTGTAACTACATTCCCGGTGTCATCAGACTCAACTCGGTCTGCGTCCAGCACATCTACTACATAGATTTTGTTCGCACTGGTGCGGATACCTTGGAATACAGCGTCGGTCACGTCCCCGATGAGTGCGTCTTGCTGCTCCTCCAGCTTCTCGAAGATCTGCAACTCCTCGGGTGGCATCAATGCCCAGTAATCCTCCGCAGACAGTTTCGACTGCGGGAAGTCGAACACGTCGATGAACTCGTCGGAGTAGCCCGGTTCCCCACGATGTTCACGAACAGCTTCGATAATGGCATTATCCAATTCTCGACCACTTTCCTCCTCAGAATTCGCCTTCACGCGCACGCACCGGATTTCATTCTCCCGTCGCGCTCGCTCGCCTGAGCGCGACGGGACATCATCCTCCAAAATAACGATCGCCGGGTAGTTAGTCGCGTCCTCGAAGACGCCCGAATCCCGGAAATCGTAGACCTCCTCGATTCGGCTCTCCTCCAACAGCACTCGACGAAGCCCCTCGCCGTAGTCCGTGACCATGAACTGGTTCGGCGTAATGAACCCGAGCTTTCCGGTGTCTTCGGTGAGCCAGTCAAGCCCCCGCTCATAGAACGGACAGTAGATGTCGTAGTTGCCCGTCGTCGAATCGTACAGCGATTCCATCATCCGCTTCTGTCTGTCCGGGAGATTTTGAACCCGGACGTACGGCGGATTCCCGACGACATAGTCATACGTCATGTAGTTCTTCACCACGAGCGCCAGCACGGTGTCCTCGAACATCTTGAACAGCCGCCCGTCGTCGTGCTCCTCCTTGAGATACCGGACGTTTTCGAGCATGTCGTCGACGTAGGGCGCAAAAAACTCCTCGACACCCGAGTACTCTTGGGCGGTGTGGTGATTGATCCGCTCTTCGAGGCCGCTGCGGTAGGTCCAGTCGAACTCGCCGCCGAACTGTTCGGCGAGCGCCATGTGATCCTTGACGGTGTCGAGTACGCCCTGTAAGGCCGCAAAATACTCCCCGAAGTTGCTCACACCAGTCTCTAATTGGATCGTATCGAACAGCGGCATTCGTACCCGCCGGACGAGAAATCCGTCCTCGGTTTCGGGAACCTCCCTTTCCTCGACCTCGACCGGCAGCGGGACCGGAATCCGTACGTCCTGTTCGTCCTCGGTCATCGCGTCGAACGTGATCTGGCGGCTGCCGTCCGCGCCGAGATCCGTACCGGTGAGTTCGCGCTCGTTTCTGAGCGTGTCGGTACGATAGATGGGAAGCCGTCGGATGGTGAACTCCGGGTTTCGCTCCTTTGCTTTTCGGTACGCTGGCAGAATCGCGACGACGAAGCGGATCTGTGCCATCAAGACGGCAAACGGGTGGATGTCAAGCCCGACGATTCGGGGTCGGGTACAGAGATCGCGTAGGTGTTCCTCCCAGTCGGGGTCCTCGTCGTAGCGCTCCACGTCCTCGATGTATCGCTCGACGGCTTCGACGAGGAAGGTTCCGGAGCCACAGGAAGGGTCGATCAAGCGCTCGGACGAGACGCCCCGGTCATAGCCCACGCCATCCATGATGTAGTCGACGACCGGCTGCGGAGTATAAAACTCCCCGAGGGCTTTGCGGGTTTCGGGATCGAAATACCGCTGATAGAGATCGCCCAACAGGTCACCCTCGACGTGAGCGAAGTCGAATCGCAGGACGTTGAAAAACACCTCCGCGACGGCTCGACTGAAGCGCTCGCGCGTGGATTCGCTGATCCGCTCGACGCTACCGGACTCGCCCGCAACCGCCTTGAACTGATTCGCCCCGGTTTCGTGGCCTCGCGAGAGCTGTTCTTCGTAACCATCGGTCCACCAGACGAAGATGTCGTCCTGAAACAGCCCTTCGACGAGCTGTGCTTGCATATCATCGATGAGGTTGTCCGCGGCGACCGGGAACGCGTCGGGATTGATCCTGTCGCTAAAGCCCTGTAGTCCCCGAAAGTACTCATCCATTCCGTTGTAGCCGGTTCGGGCGAAGAAGTCGTGATCCTCGGTTGCCTTCGCGAGCAGCAAGCGGGCGAGAAGCGCGTGAGCGCTTTCGAGACAGAACATGAAGTCCCGAAGCGACTGCGTGCCGTCGACGAAGGGTTTCCACGAGTTCGGAACTTCATCTGGTTCGTCCGCATAGGTCGCCTCCCAGAAATCGTAGGCCCCAGTGACGAATTTCGCGTCCTGTTCGTCGCGGAGCTCACGGAGGAGGTCCACCATCCCCGTAACCAGATCAGCGAAAGGGCTCCCCTTTTCGAGCCTGAACGTATCGAAGAAGTGCTCCTGTCCGAGTTCGGCCTGTCCGTCGAGCGGAATTGGGTCGAGTTCTTCGAGAAACTGGTTTACATCGTCGGGATCGGTGAGATCGAACTCGCGTTTCCGCAAAGCGCTAACGAGATCGTGAGCCTCGCTCTCGGTTACCGACCCCAGCGAAACGATCGAGATCGGCTGATCCTCGCCCCGGCGATACAGGCGCAGCTGCTCACCGTTGGTCAGGACGCCGTACTCCGCCCGGAGATACTCCATATAGTGAAATAGCTGTGATTCGTGCGGCGGAAGCGCGCGGCCGGTCGTTTTGAACTCGTAGACCGCGGTGACGGCTTCGTTGCTGTCGAGCGTGATGTAATCGGGCCGCCGACTGTCCGGAAGCGTGAACTCGCTTCTGATATCCGTTCCCGTTCCTTCATAATCAAGCGCGTCGTAGAATCCGCGTTCGAGAAAGAGGTTCTCTACGTCGCGTTCGCTCATCTCCTCGGTCGTCTGTCGGGCGATAGTAGAGAGCGAATCGTGAAGAGCGGACACGTCTGCCATTGTTTCAGCCGTCTCAGGTATCCGTGAAAAAGATATCCGAAGTGAATGGGTTATTAACAGAACGCTGAATTTCGATCCGTGTGGCCGTTCCCGAATCGGTCAGGGTCCAACTCGTTCAATCGAAGAGGCGGGCCGCCTGCTGTGCGTAGGCGTTTCCGTCCCAGCTGCGCACCTGACTGATCCCCTCGAAGAGATCTCTCGCTTCCGAGTTCGAGAGATCACTGTGTGCGACGAACGCGTCGAGGATCCGTGGTGTGGTCACGAATTGGGAGTCCGACAGGGAGGCGTGGATGAGCGCAAGCTGGTTGTACTCGTCGCAGTAGAAAAACGCCGCGTCGGTCTCCGTTGTGAGTTGAACTGCCGCGTTTTCGCCGTCGTCGAGCGGGAACTCGGGGTCGGGTTCGACATCGTGAATCTCGAATCGGTCCTGCTCGTCGAGAACGGCTCGGGCGGCGTCCGCGTGGTCGTCCTCATACTGGGCGATCCCTTCGAGTTCGTCGATAATAGGTCGAGAAACGGCCACGTCGTAGCCGTCGAAAAACAACGGAAGCGCGAGCTGACGCGCCTCGGATGTAGCAGCCAGACTAACGAGTGACGATGTGGCAGCCACGAGTCCTCTCATTCATCGAGGGCGGCGGAAAGCTTGTCGGTGATGCTGTCATCAGTTAGTTGGCGCTTGAGGACGCGGAAGTTCTGTGTGGTTTTCGTGCTCACTGTCGTTCGCACAGAAAATGCGCGGGACCGGATTCGAACCGGCGGACCCCTACGGGACAGCGTCCTAAGCGCTGCGCCTTTGGCCTGGCTCGGCAACCCGCGCGCACCCTACCGTTCCCGAGAGCGAACCAAAAACCCGTCGCTGTCCACCTGTGCATCTCCAACACCACTTACTCAGTTCGACTCCAACACCCGATCCGTTTCCGGCGTATCTCCTTCCCGTGATATTCGTTCCACCGTACCGCTCACCACTCCCGTTGATCGTGCTAACAATATGTCACTGACTGCGAACCGACCTGTTCTGTCACTTTAGATACTATTATATGGAGTCTCAGGGACACCATAGTCGATGGATGGGGACAACCTTACACGAACGTATCGCGCGGAGATCGTCGTCCGGTCGCTTGCGCCACACGGCATCAACGAACGCCAGCGGGCGATCATCGAGCGGGTAGAGTCGTTCGAAGAACGGGGCGTCCTCGAAGCGGTCGAGATCGAGGTCTGGGGCCAAGAGATCCGGACCGATCCTGACGAGCGCACCGCGGCCCACGCACGCTATGATGCCCTCGAAGCGTGGGCCGAGAGCAGGGAGTACACGCTTGTACCGGGGTTCGCCCGGCGACAGCGTGCTTCGATCGCCGAGACCGGTCTCGAAGAGGTCATCAGCTTTCCGCTGATCTGTTTGGTACTGTACGCCGTCGACGAAGGATCGAACGACGATGCAGTCCGGGCGGTGTTTCCCTGCTCCGATGAAGAACAGACGTACACCATCGTCGATGGGATCGAAGCGCTCTCCCACCGGGCGGCACTCGACGAACTGCGATCCGAGACCGATGCTGAGACGGAGACCACGCAACAGCGCCCCCTCGTCTAGAGCCTGTAGCGCGCGCCCCAGTCGAATTCGGACGGTGCTCTTCAGACGCCGAGTTCCTTGGCCAACTCGTCGAAGCTCTCGATCCGCAGATCCGGCTCGCTTCCGAAGGGCTCCCACGGCGCTCCCTTCCGATCCGCCCAGACCGCCTGCATTCCGGCGTGTTTCGCGCCCATTACGTCGAACCAGCCCGCAGTCACGTGAGCGATTTCATCGATCGGCGTCCCCGTGCGGGCAGCGGCATGACGGTAGAGTTCGGCCGCAGGCTTGAAGATTTGAACCTCGTCGGCGCTGATCGTGTCGGAGAGGAGGTCGCCGATATCGGCGTGTTCGACCATCGAATCCAGCATTTCGGGATTGCCGTTCGAGACGACGTAGGTGTCGTAGCCACCATCACGAAGACGTTCGATTCCGTCGCGCACGTCGCAGAACACATCGAGTTCGTGGTAAACGGCGAGAATCTCGTCGCGCTCTTCGCTCGGGAGATCGACGCCGTGGGCGTCGAGTGCGTGCTGGAGCGCGTCGCGGTTCATCTCGTAAAAGGGCTGGTAGGCGTCGATCCCGTTCGAGACGAAGGTGTACTCGAGCGAGCGGGCCCGCCAGAGTTTCGATACTGGCTCGGGATCCTCGACGCGCGCTTCGAGAGCGCGCTCTGCGGCGTCCACATCAACGAGGGTGCTGTAGGAATCGAACGTGATCGTCTCGACACGATGGGAGTCGAACGACATGGGCTGGACAATGAGGGCAAGTGACATAGCTCTCCCGTCCTCACGTCGAATCCGCCCACCAACGCACACAAAAGCTTTCGACCGTCAGCGAGAGCGTCGGACGTGCCACATCTTCAGTTCGAAACTACCATCGAACTCGCTCCCGAGGAGAAACACGCGTTCGCGGACGTGATCACCGAACTCTATGCCAAACACATGGAGACGGGAACGGGCCACGTCGCGGTCACGATCCGCACCCTCCCCGATGGAGGATTCTCGCTCGGCAGATGTGACCCAGAGGAAGAGGCAGTGATGCTCAACGCCGATATCCGGGAAGGGCGGTCGTTCGACCAGCAGCGCGCGTTCATCCGCGGGGCGTTCGAGGTCGCCCACGAACAGTGGGAGATTCCGACCGAAAACATGTACGCCGTCGTGACCGAGCACGTGGGCAAGGAGTTTCACGAGCACGACCGCGTGCTCTCCTCGTGGAACGGCGAGGAAGCTGACGAAGGTGCGGATTGAGTCGATCTACGGCTCTACACAGAGCTACCGCTCGGAACAGACCGCCGCGATAGCGTCCCTGACGGCGTCGTAGTCGGGAAAGTCGGGCCACTGCTCTGCGACCCACACGTACTCGATAGTGCGCTCGGAGTCGAGCAGGAACACCGCGGGACGAGCCTCGCTCACCCCGGCCATTCCATCGAGATCGTTGACGATGTCGTATTTCTCTGCGACCTCGTTTTGGGGGTCGCTGAACAGCCGGTAGTTCATGTGTCGCTCCTCGATCAACGACTTGTGCTCGTACGGCGTCGAGATCGAACATCCGATAATCTCGATCTCGTGGGACTCCTCCCATGCCCGATCCCGAATCTCGTTCCAGATGTAGGTCGCCGGGAAATCGCCGTCCATCGGATAGAAGACGAGGAGGACGGGACGTTCACGAGCGAGTTCCGAGAGCGAGACGTCCTCCCAGAACTCCTCGTTGACCAGCGGGCGAGTGAAATCTGGCGCTTCGTCCCCTTCTTTTGGATGATCCGTCTTTTCGAGATCCACGACATCGAAATCGAGATCCATCAGGCCTCACTCCCGTTGCCGTAGGTGTTTTCGAGATACGCGACGATGTTCGCGCTTTCGGACATCGTTACGCCCGTTTCCTCATCAACGATCGCGGGCACGGTTCGCTTGCCGCTGATCCGTTTGACGACGTTCCGTTCGGAGTGCATCGGCTCGACGAACCGCGAGCGATAGTCGAGATCGTACTCGTCGAGCTTTCGGGTGACGCGCTCGCAGAACGGACAGGCTTGGAGCCGATAGAAGGTAATCGGCGGGTCGGCAGGCGGTGACTGGCTCATCACCCGATTGTTGGGCCGAGAGATCCGTAAGCACTTCGCTGCCGATAGACCGAGCCGTTCGAGGCGATCGTCACAGGGTTATATCCGAACCCGGATCGATATCTCTGGGTATGAGTTCCGACGAGTTCGACCTCAGTGAGCCAGAACTGACTAGCGATGCGATCCTCGTTCTCGACGATCCGCGATTCACGCCCGAATCAGTGGCCCTCGTAACGGGTGCGGCCTCGGGGATCGGACGAGCAACCGCGGTAGCACTCGCGAAAAACGACCTCACTGTCGTCGGAGCAGATATCGACGAGGACGGATTGGCGGAAACTGCCGATCTCGCCGAGGAAGTCGGAGCTACGGGCGTGATTCACGGCGCACCGACCGATCTCACCGACGAAACCGAAGTCGAGAGCGCGGTCGAGGCAGCCGCAAAAGAAGGCGATCTCCGGTACGTCGCGAACATCGCGGGGATGCAACACATCGCCTCGATCCCGAACTTCCCCACCGAAACGTACGATCTCCTGTGCGATCTCATGCTTCGTGCGCCGTTTCTCACCGCGAAGTACGCGATGGGGCATATCCGCGCGACGGAGGATAGCACTGGCGCAATCGCGAACATGTCCTCGATCCATGGCCACTACGCCACACAGGACAAGCCCGCCTACATCACCGCAAAACACGGACTCAACGGACTGACGAGAGCCATCGCCGCCGAGGGAGAAGGAACACTTCGAGGGTTTTCGATCAGCGCTGGCTACGTCGTGACGCCGCTGATGGTCGACCAGATCGAGGATACCGCGAGGGAGCGCGGGATAACGGAGCAAGAAGTCGTCGAGGACGTAATGTTGGGTCAGGCGCGAACGAAGGAGATGATGACGCCCGCCGAGGTGGCGAACCTCTTCGTCTTCGGCTTCTCGTCGCACGCAAAGCACCTGAACGGCGGTGACCTGCTGTTCGACGGCGGCTATACGACGACCTACGAGTAGGGTGGGCGAGTCACCGACGTAGCTCAGAGTTTAAATCCGATGACGCACAAGAACGGATGTGTATCGTGCGAGCGATAGGGTACAGAACGAACGCTGGCTTGCGGATCTACAGAGAGCGGCCGACGAACTGGATCTCGGGAGCGACGCGCGCTCGACGGCCGAAGACCTCTTTCTCTCGACGATCCCCGAGGGGGAACGGTCGAAGCCCGCCGCGATCGCCGCGAGCCTCTATGCCGGTGGCCTGATCGCGGGCGACCGCCGGTCGCAGGGTGCAGTCGCCGACGCGGTCGGCGTGACCCGCCTCACGGTCCAGAAACGCTGGAAAGCACTGCTCGAAGAGGCGGGGTTGGAGCCGCCGACGTGGTGAACTGTGGTAGGGACGGTTGTAGTCCCTTACCGCCGATCGCTGACCCGCACGGGCGATCATCGGTAGATAGTTACAACCGTCCCTATGAGGACACGTCCGTAGACAGCTGTTGGAAGACAGCCTTTAGCGGACGCCAGTCATAGAATCACCATGCGAGAACTCGTCTTCGAACTGGACTACCAAACGAACTGGAACCCCGTAGCGGACGCGCTGGTCGAGCATCCGGAGGCCGCGGTTCGTTCGCTTTCCTGTCACGTTACCCCCAAAACCCTTTGGCGGGTCGATCTCGTCAGTGGGTCGCCGGAAGCACTCAGCGTCATCGAAACGGCGTACAGCACATCGAAATACTTCCCCGACTGTCTCGTTACCGGCGACTGTGAGGCCGAGGCAGAAACACGAGTGCTCGACAGGACCGACGATTCGCTCGTCATCTACTGCGTCTGGGAGCGCTCTACGATCTGTACGTCCGTCCCGCATCTTGCGCTCGAACAGCTCGGGGATGGCCTGCTCTTCGAGACGCGCCAAGAGGGCAAACGACAGCTCTGGCGGATCGTTCTCTCGGGCGGGGAGCCGGTCAGCTCATTCGCAGACGCGCTCGAAAAAGAGGTCGAGGGTGTCGGCGGAATTTCACTGCTTCGACTGGCAGAACACAGCCCAATAGGGAGTGAACGAGCGCACGACGGCGACCGGCTTCCCGCCGCCCAGCGCCGGGCGCTCCATGCGGCGGTCGAGCGAGGCTACTACGAGACCCCTCGAAAAACTGAACTCGGCGAACTCGCCGCCGAACTCGATGTTCCACGCTCGACGCTCTCCTATCGACTTCGACGGGCCGAAGCCGCCCTCGCAACCGAGTTCGTCGAATCGGACTCGTCGCTCGACTCGCTTTTCGCCAGCCACTGAGGTTGGCGTGCGCCAAACAACCCCTATTCTCGCTCGTCTCCTCCCGTTTAGTAATGAGTCCGACAGAGCGAGCAGCGCGAACCGAGGATCATCGAAAACGCCGATTCAGCGTTCCCGACATGGACTGTCCCTCGTGTGCGGGAAAGGTAACCAAGAGCGTCGAAACCCTCGAAGGAGTTATCGAAACTGACGCCAGCCCGACAACTGGAACCATACTCGTCGAGTACGATTCCGATCAGAGTACTGCAAAGGGGATCTGCGAGCGAATTAGCGCGGCGGGCTACACCGTCGAGGACGACGCAAGCGAGGACAGCGGGGTTCGATTCGGCACGCCGCGAGCGGTCTGGCGGTCCCCGAGGGGAGTCGCCACCCTCGCGGGAGCCGTGTTGGTAACGCTCGGAATGGTTCTTCATTTCCTCGTTCCCACTGCCGATGTTCACTTACTCGACCTCGCGGGACGGCCCTACAACGTTTCCCATGGTCTGTTCATCGCAAGCGCGGCGCTCGCGGGCGCACCAATCCTCAAAAACGGGTACTACTCGGCGCGAACCCGGAGTCTGGATATCGATTTTCTGATGAGCGCGGGGATCGTCGGCTCCGTCCTGACTCACCACCCCTTCGAGGGCGCGATGCTCGCGGTTCTCTTTAGCATCGCCGAACTCTTAGAACGCTTCTCGATGGACAGAGCGAGGGGGTCGCTGCGCGAGCTGATGGAGCTGTCGCCCGAGACGGCGACGGTCAAACGAAACGGCGGGGAAGAAACCGTCCCGGTCGAGACCGTCGCTGTCGGCGAGACCGTCGTTGTCCGACCGGGTGAGAAGATTCCGACCGATGGAGTGGTGAGCGAAGGGAACAGTGCGGTGGATCAAGCACCGATCACGGGCGAGAGCGTGCCTGTCGATAAAACTGGGGGGAGCGAGGTGTATGCGGGGACGATCAACGAAGTGGGCTACCTCGAAATCGAGGTCGTTAGTGAGTCGAGCGACTCGACCATCGCGCGGATCGTCCGGATGGTCGAGGACGCCCAACGAGAGAAGACCGACCGCGAGCAGTTCGTCGACCGGCTTGCGAGCGTCTATACGCCGATCGTCGTCGTTATTGCGCTCCTCACCATGCTCGGCCCGCCGCTTGTCCTCGGCGCGTCGTGGAACACGTGGTTTCTCCGCGGATTGGCGCTCGTGGTTATCGCCTGTCCATGTGCATTCGTCATCTCGACGCCCGTCTCCGTCGTGTCGGGGATCACGAGTGCGGCGCGAAACGGCGTTCTCATCAAGAGCGGCCGGGATCTCGAAGCCGTGGGTGAGACGGACGTTCTCGCGGTCGATAAAACGGGAACCATTACAACAGGAGAGCTGTCGGTCACCGACGTGATCCCGCTCTCGGGGGCTAACGAGCGCAAGGTCCTCGCGTGCGCAAGCGCGCTCGAACGTCGGAGCGAACACACGATTGGAGCGGCGATTCGCGAGAGGGCAAAGGAAATCGGAGCGGCGGATCCCGACATCGCAATCGAGGGGTTCGAGGCGATCACTGGGAAGGGAGTCGCCGCGGATCTCGACGGCCTCACCCATTTCGTCGGGAAGCCGGGGCTGTTCGAGGAACGAGGCTTCGATCTCGGACACGCGCACGCCAGAGCGGACGCTTCCAGTGACGGCGGGCAGATCGTCACTTCCAAGGACGACTCCTGTGAAGAAGGACGGTGTCTCGATCTCGCTTCCGAGACGATTCCACAACTAGAGGACGAAGGCAAGTCCGTAGTGCTCGTCGGGACCGACGAAATCCTTATAGGAGTGATCGCGATTGCGGACGAACCCCGGTCCGAAGCGGCGTGGGCGATCTCGGAGCTCAGAGAACAGGGAGTCCACGTCGTCGTGCTCACCGGCGACAACGTCACCCTCATCGTCGCCCCAGGGTGCGACATCCAGGGACGGCTCGACCTGACCGGCGTGGGTTGCCACGTCCTCTGCTACAACGCCTGCGACCTTGACGGCGTGCTGATGAGTGGCAACTTCGGCTAC
>JADFQH010000314.1 GCA_022561895.1 Methanobacteriota archaeon
TCGCCGTCGAGACCGCTGTTTCAGGAAACGCGGAACTCAAGGAACCCGTGAAGATCACGACGTGGATGGGCGCGCGCATGACCGCGTTCAAGACGGGAAAACAGACCGATGACGGCCGCATTCTCCTGTTTATGCCGACCGCGCCGAACGTCACCACGGGCTATGTGATCGAGGTCGAGCCCGAGAACGTCGAACCCACCGACGAAACCGTCGAGGAGGCGATGACGCGCCTTTTGAGCGCCGGGTTTAGCGACGGTGACCGACGACCCGCTGGCGAACTCGCGAGCTCCTCCCCCACGGACGACTAAACCACGTCGGCTTCGACCGAACCGATCCCCTCGACCTCCGCTCGAACCCGATCCCCTGTCGCGATGACGCCCGCTCCCGGCGTTCCAGTCGAGATCAGGTCGCCGGCTTCGAGCGTCATCACCCGCGAGTGGAACGACACGAGCTCTCGGGGCGAAAACAGCATGTTCTTCATCCGGTTTTCGGCGACAGTTTCGCCGTTTACCTCGGTTCGAACTGCGGTCTCCTCGAACTCCGGCGGCGAATCGGGAATTGCGATGGCGGGACCGAACACGAGAAAGGCATCGAAGCTCTTCGCGCGGGTGAGAAATCGTGGGTTTCGCTCTAAAATATCCTCGGCGGTCATGTCGATCACCGGGAGGTAGCCCGCGATCAGTTCCTCGGGATCGTCCACGTCGCTTCCGGTTTTCCCGATCAGAACGGCGAGTTCGGCCTCCGCAGTCACACGATCCGTCCGCTCTGCTGGTGGCAGTCGAATCGGCCCGCCGGGGCCCGTTACCGCGGTTTTGGGCTTCATGAAGCTCGCCGGCTCCTCTGGACGATCTTCACCCAAATCGCCCGCGTGTTCCTCGTAGTTCAGCCCGATCCCCCAAAGCTTTCCGAGCGCTTCGAGGGCAATTGGGAGGCCGAATGTGATCTTTTCGGCGGGAACACGAGTTGCTGGCGTATCTTCAGGACTCGGCAGTTCACCCGCTGTGGCTGTCGAGAGGGCGTCAGCGACATGCTCGAACCCCGCCGCCGACAGCGGGACGAACCCCTCGCCGTCGCCCAGAAGCGGCCTGCCAGCCGCGGTGCGCGCGAGGTAGTTCATTCGCGGTCGGTCCAGAAGTCAAAGGAGCGCCCCGGCGCGAACACGTCCAGCCCGACGGCACGCTCCTCGGTCGTGTTCTCCACCCGGTGGGACTCCCACGAGTCGAGCTTGACGGAGTCGTACTGTTCGAGAGTGACTGACTCCTCCTCGGTGTGGACGGTGAGTTCGCCGGAAAGACAGAGACAGACCTGCTCGTTCTCGTGGTCGTGCATGGGCGAGCTATGCCCAGCAGGCTTTTCGAACCATTCAAAGGTGAACTGGTAGCTGCCCGCAAGCGCCCGGCGCGCCCAGCCTTCCTCGGGTTCGTAGGTTTCGGCCTCGTCGAATTTCACGGATCTCATAGGTTCGAGGCCCCCGCCCCGCCGTCGATCGGCACCGAAATCCCGTTGATAAAGCCCGAAAGCGGCGAGGAGAGGTAGGCAACGGTGTCCCCGAGTTCGATCGGGTCGCCGATCCGCTCGAGCGGAATGCCGTCGCTCCAGTCGGCGAGTCCCTCATCATACGAGTCGTAATCGCCGCGCTCGACGGCCTGATCCACGAGTTCCTGAATTCGTGCGGTTTCGTGGGGACCCGGCAGAACCGCATTCGCACGGATTTCGGGCGCAAGCTCCTGTGAGAGGGTTTTCTCCAGACCGATAACGCTCATCCTGACCGAGTTAGAGAGCACCAGCGAGTCGATGGCTTCCTTGACACTACGAGACGTGATCGTGACGATCGTCCCGCCCCCTTCTTCGAGGTGGGGTGCGGCCTCCTTTACCAGTCGAACCACGCTCATCACGAGCAGGTCGTAGGCGTGATACCAGTCGTCCTCCTCGGTGTCGAGAAAGGGGCCGCTCGGCGGGCCGCCCGCGCTCGTTACGAGGTGGTCGAGTCCGCCGAACTCCCCTACTACCGTCTCTACGAGCTCGGTAATGTCCTCTGGATCGGTCAGGTCGCCCGACTGCGCGATGATTTCTCCCGTTGCCACCTCCTCGATCTCCTCGCGTGCTTCTTCTAACCGATCCTCGTCGCGACCGTTGATCACGACGTTTGCGCCCTCGCGCGCAAGCGCTTTCGCGGAGGCCTTCCCGAGTCCGCTTGACGAAGCGGTGACGAGCGCGGCGTTGCCCTCTAGCTGTAAGTCCATGACATGGGTATCCGCGCAAGCAGTGCTGAAAAACGTTCGCGTGGCGGCAGATGCTATTGTCGTGAATAATCAAGATGGACTGAACAGGTTTATGATGCTGGCCCTTTCGTTTTCGCTATGACCGCAGATCTCGTCGATCCCGAAACCGCCGACCACCTCGTCCGCACCGCCCGCACCGCGATCGGCGACAGCCTCCGCTCTGCCACCTACTTCACCCGCGATGACTACGAACAGCTCTATCTCCGCAGCGACTTGGAACAGGACGCCGATCTCTCGACGTTTATTGGCACCGAGTGGCGCGGCTTTCGGATCACCAAGGATGCCTATCAAGGCTCCGAACTGGGCGATTACAACTACACCATTCGGGTGTTCGACGGCGGCTATCTCGTGCGCATGACCACCGACCGCGAGGGCGTGCTCGTCACCACCGACGGGATCACCATGCAGGATTTCGAGGCGCTCGCAAGCGCGATCGGCGCGGTACTGCGGTAGCGCCTCAGTTCAAAGCGAGAACCGTTCCGCTGCCGTCTCCATGTCCTTATCACCCCGCCCTGAGAGGTTTACCAGAATCGTCTCGTGTTCGTCCGCTTCGGCCAGTTGGATCGCGCGGGCGACCGCGTGACTCGATTCGAGCGCGGGGATGATCCCTTCGGTCTCGCTCAGCTCCCTGAACGCGGCAAGCGCCTCCTCGTCGGTGATGCCCGTGTATTCGGCGCGACCCACCGCCCGGAACATCGCGTGTTCGGGGCCGACACCCGGATAGTCGAGTCCCGCCGAGACCGAGTGAACCTCGACACCCTCGTCGAGAACGCGGGTGCGCATCCCGTGGATAACGTCGTCCCGACCCTGTGCGAGCGGGGCGGCGTGCCTCGTGGAATCGCTTCCCTCGCCGCCGCCCTCCGCGCCGTAGAAATCCACCCTGTCCTCCCGGAAGGCGTGAAACAGCCCGATGGCGTTCGAGCCACCACCCACGCAGGCGACGGCGGCCTCGGGCAGTTCACCGACTCGCTCGCGGAACTGCTCGCGTGCTTCCTCGCCGATCACTGATTGGAAGTCACGGACCATCCGCGGGAACGGATCGGGTCCGACCACGGAGCCGACGAGATAGTGGGTGTTCTCGACGTTT
>JADFQH010000315.1 GCA_022561895.1 Methanobacteriota archaeon
TGCCACTCCGCCATCCGGGTTGCGACTTCGGTAGTATCGACTGCGACATCGACCCCGAGCTCGATCATCGCCTTGATGTTTCCCGTTCGCGTGGCGACGGTAAAACGCTCGATTACGTCGGTTTCGACCATCCGTTCGACCCGGTTTCTGACCGTTCCTTCGCTCGTATCGACCCGGTCTGCGATCTCGGTGTAGGGAATGCGCGCGTCGTGGCGAAGCACGTCGAGAATCTCCCGGTCCAACTCGTCCATTGAGATCCGAGCTACTCGGCCCGCGGGCTTTACCGTTACGAAATTCGTAACTTCGCTTCGAAAGCAAGCTTTATACACGGTCTGTTCGTACGCTTCTCGTAATGTCGGACGCCTACCTGGCACTGGAGGGGGGTCGTGTGCTACAAGCGCGCGCTCGCGCTCCCGGACGTGCTCGTGGAGAGTTGGTCTTTACGACCGCCTACACGGGCTACGAGGAGAGCCTGACCGATCCCTCGTACGAAGAACAGGTGTTGACCTTTTCGTATCCCCTGATCGGGAACTACGGTGTCCGAGAGGAGCGATTCGAATCCCAACGAATCCATCCCAACGCGGTCGTCGCCCTCGAACTCACCGACGAGATCGCGGACTGGCTCGGGAATGAGGAAATCCCGGCGATCGATCACATCGACACGCGCGATCTCGTCACCGAGATCCGCGATACGGGTGCGATGCGGTGTGGGATCGCGGCGGGTCCCGATGCCACCCCCGAGGACGCACTCGCCGAGCTTTCGGAGTGTAAGGGAATGAGCGAGCACACCGAGATCGGCGCGCAGGTGAGTGTTTCGGAATCATACACTGTCGAAAGCGAAGGCGAGTTCGACGTTGCACTGATCGACTGTGGGGCGAAGGGATCAATCACCTCCTCGCTCACTGATCGCGGTGCGGACGTTCACGTCCTGCCCTACGATACGACGCCCGAGGAGATTTCGGAACTGGACCCCGACGTGCTGTTTCTCTCGAACGGGCCGGGGGACCCCGCGAACTTCGAGGCCGCACAGGAGGTAGTCGAACAGTTCGTCGGGGAGCTCCCGATCGCGGGGATCTGTCTCGGCCAGCAGATCGTCGCCCGTGCACTTGGCGGCGAGACGGAGAAAATGACGTTCGGGCACCGCGGCGTCAATCAGCCAGTACGTGACCTGCGCTCCAGCAAGGTCGTGATGACGACGCAGAACCACGGCTACACGGTTTCGGAGCCCGGCGAGCTTTCGGTAACACAGATCAACGTCAACGACGACACGCCCGAGGGACTCGACAGCGAGGAACTGGGCGTGATCACCCGCCAGTACCACCCCGAGGCGAACCCCGGTCCGCATGACTCGCTCGATTTCTTCGACAGCGTCCTCGAGATGGCGCGCAAGCCGGTCGCGAGTGCGGACTAAGGGAGCGCTCGTGGCGTGAGCACGTCGCTATAGTCGGAAATAATCCCGTCGACGCCGGCGGCCGCGAGCACGCCCGCCTCGTAACGGGTGACGGGCGACCAGACGTTGACCGACAGCCCCGCGTCGTGTGCGCGGGAGACGAGGTCGGTTCCTGATTTTTGCGTCGGGTCGGTGAGAAGGCGGGCGGCGGGATGGATCGCCACACAATCATACCGATTGGCGACGGCCAGCCCGCGGTCGCCATCCTCGCCGACGACGAACGCGGTCGGAACGTCGCTGGCCGCCGTAATAGTAGCTAGTGCGTGTTCCCAGAACGTCGAGACGAGGGTGGGGTGGGAGAATCCGGAAAGCGTTTCGAGCGCCACCGAAAGCCAGTCCCAGTTCTCATCGTTCTCGACTCCCGAGGATGCAACGTCGAACCGTCCCTTGATATCGAGGACGATCCCGACGTCCTCGGGCACGGCGTCCAACACCCGATCGAGCCGCGGGATCGTACAGCCGCTTTTCCCGACTTCGGTCCTGAAGACTACCTCACTCGGGGTTTCTGCGACCAGGCCCGTTCTGTCGGTGACCCGGTCGAGTCGGTGATCGTGAAACACGGCGATGTCGCCGTCGGCGGTCGGCCGACAGTCAATCTCGATCCAGTCGGCGTCGTTCGCGGCTGTCCGGACCGCACCGACGGTGTTTTCGGGGTACTGGCCTGCAAAACCTCGGTGGGCAATGAGGGAGGGGCTGTTCTCGGGCGGGGATGGGAGGGCGGTCGACTCGACTGCCCACATCGGATCGACCTCCTGACCGGAAGCCATTGCTTCCTTTTATTCGGGAAGACATATCAAGTTTTCTAATATCGCTATAGTTCCATCCGTACTCTCTATAGATCTCTATACCGCCGTCGGCTCGACCCACGTCATCTGTATTATGTTTTGTGCGCCGCCCCGAAGCCCGCTCTCGCTCACGATTTCGAACGTCCGGTTCTCGGCGTCAGGGGTGAACAACGAGGCGATCATCAGGCGCGCGACGTCGGCTCTGGGGATGCTGCCCGAGACCGAGTCGCCCCCCTCGCCGACGACCACCTCGCCCGACGGGGGATCGTCGGTCAGCAGGCCCGGTCGGAGGATCGTATACGAAAGGTCCGACTCACGAAGATGACTCTCGGACTCGTCTTTCGCCTGGAGGATCGGCCCGATGAGAATGCGGGCCGGAAGGGGAAGCCCCTCTTTTGCATCGCCGACGCCCAACGAGGATTCAAAAACGAACCGTTCGACCCCGGCTTCGCGGGCAGCATCGGTGAGATTCACGACCCCTTGACCGTCGACGAACTCGCCGGTGAGCGCGCCGAGACCGGGTTTGGTTCCGACCGCACAGAGGACGGCGTCGACCTCCGAAACGGCGCGGTCGGCGTCGGCCTGGTCGAGAAGGTCGCCGATGACGACCTCGTCCGCGCCGAGGCGCTCTAGCTGGCCGACCTTCTCGGGATCGCGCGTCATCGCGCGCACGTGGAGATCGGTGGTCCGAAGTCCGTTCAGGAGCTCGCGGCCCGTCTTCCCACTTGCACCCGCTACTAAGACGGTCTCGATAGCCATGAATCGAGTAACGGCGCGAGCCGGTTGAAGGTTTACCCGGCAAATCTACAGAAAATAGCGCGAGCGTGACGTTCTCCCTATCGGAAACCGGACTGTTCGGTCCACGAACGCCGGCAGCTGCTTGTTGGGGATAACCCCAACACTCATGGTGATGGGGTATGTACCAACACACGGCGATGGGTAACGAGATCCGGGTCGTTCGGGACTATCGTCGTGAGCACGGCGACGGAAGTATCGAGCGCGTCAAGATCATCCGCGTTCCCGAATCCAAAAAGTTCCCTGCAGGTGTAAAATATCGGTTGCACCACAGCGGAACCGACGAGTATCCCGAGTTTCGGTACGACAACTCCCACGGATACCACGAAGTT
>JADFQH010000316.1 GCA_022561895.1 Methanobacteriota archaeon
GTATGGCAGATCCCGGGCTTCTCCCCACCGTAGTTCCGCCCGCCCCTCTCTGATCGCCGACGCGTTTTGTATCCGCACCTGCTCGACCATCGTCTCAGAGTGATCGATTCCGTACGAAACTGTTCACTAGAACGGCGCACATCCCTCATCACCTCGGAGATCCGGTCCTCGACATCGAGCTCCTCGTTCGCGGCCAGATCCGCACCTTTGACTTCCAGTAAGAATTTGGCAACCTCCGTAACCTCGTACATCAGCTCGTCGAGCTCCTCTGCGGTAAAAAAACCGCTCATTGCCCCATACAAAAAGGTCGCACCGGATTTCGTGACCTTGTCCTCGAACGATGAGCGGGCCTGATTCACGGCTTGGGGCGAGTAAGTGTCGGTCATGAATGGAACGAGTTCGGGAAGGTTATTTCCGATCTTGGTCATCTCGACGCCGGTTTCCGTTCTAAAATCGGCACACAGACGGGCAATTGCCCACTCGCGGGCGGTAATGTACGTTCGATCTCGAAGAAAACCGTTGACACGGTCGTAGGCCGCCCCGTCCATTTTAGTGAAACGGGCGTACCGGCGGACGTCTTCGGGAATATCCCGATGAGCCGACGAGTCGGATGGCCCGTCCGCATCATCAGGCATCGTTCGATCGGCCGCCGAATCGTGCGATTCGGCGACATTGTCTTCTACAGCCTGACTGGCAGACGGAGCTTGCGGGTCGTCCTCGGGCGTCGGTTCGGCGTCGGTCTCCGGATCGGAGGACGGGCGGTTGGGCATGAGAGGGGTTTCGGAGCCGGGGGAAAAAGGGTGTCGCCCGGTAGGCTTTTGCGAGGAGGCGACGAAGCGCGGATATGAGGCTTCTCTTGGGAATCGGCGGTAGCGACGACTCGTGGCGGGCGCTGAGTCGGACCGCAGCGCGCGCTGCGGAGGCGGGCGACTCGCTTACGGTGGCGATCCTCGACAACCCCGACTCGGAGACGACACCTGAAGAGATCGAGGAGAAGGTCGAACAGCGCCTTTCGGAGCACGACCTCGCGGCCGACGTGCGCCACGTCGAGGGCGACCCCGGTGCGATGCTCGTCGAGATCGCCGACGGCGAGGGCTACGACCAGATCGTTCTCGGCGGCGGCGAACGAAGCCCGATGGGGAAAATTAGAGTCGGACAGGTCGCGGAGTTCGTCGTGTTGAACGCGGAAACCAGCGTCACCCTCGTCAGATAGATGGCCGAGTACGACTACCCCGACGAACCTGCCGGACCGTTCGACGCACCGCCCATCGAGTTCGAGGACCGCGAAGGCCGGGAAATCGAGATCCGCGTCTACGACGAGGAATGGTTCGACGCCCTCTGTGGGATGTACGACACGTTCGATCCCGCGGATCGCGCACAGGGCATTCCACCCGCTCGCGAAGAGCGCGTGCGAAGCTGGCTCGACGTGATTCTCGATGAGGGCCAAGACGTGATCGCCGTCGACAACGATACCGATCGCGTCGTTGGCCATGCCACCCTCGTCCCCGACGGCAACGAGGGGACCGAACTCGCCATTTTCGTTCATCAGGATTATCAGGGCGCTGGAATCGGTGCGCGGCTCATCCGCGCGCTGTTGGGCCACGGAAAGGAACAAGGTGTCACGAAGGTCTGGCTCACTGTCGAGCGCTGGAACCACCCCGCAGTCAACCTCTATGAGGCCGTTGGATTCGAGTCAAGTAGCGTCGAAAGCTTCGAGCTCGAGATGACTCTACGACTCGACTGATTCGATCGGCGTTAGTTTAAAATGTGATAGTAACGGATCAGGGTCATGCAACGACCGCCGCGCTCGGCGTTCGACTTCGAGTTCGATACCGGACCGGTGCTGTTGGGTATGGCGCTGCAGCTCGTAGTTGCGATCCCGGTCCTGTTCGTCGTCGGCGACTGGCTGTTGGTGCTCCTCACCGCAGTAATCGCTGGAGGCGTCGCGAGCGCACGCGGTGATTTCTACGCACAGGCGGCGAACAACGGGTTTCTCGCGGCGCTGCTTGGAGTTTGCTGTCTGTTCCCGTTCCTTTTCGTGCGGCATTTCGGGCTGTTTCAGCCCGGTGGCGAGACCGGCGATTCGGTGCTCTACGCCACCGTATTCTCGTCCGCTGAACTACTTGCACTCGCGCCTGCTGCGGCGATTCTCGGCTACGTTTCTGCATCGGTAATCGCGATCGGTCGACGAAAGCGGCGAGCGAGAAACAGTGGCTGAAAAGAGTCAGTTCGGACTATGTCGAGAGGACGGGCTGGCTTGCATAGAGCAGCACGTACTCGGCGGCGCGTTCGAGAACGTCGCCCGAGCCGTCGGTTGTTGCACCCCGTGGAATGACGAGGAAATCAGCGCCAGCGTCCTCCGCACAGTCGAGGACGGCGCTTCCGGGGTGGCGGGTTTTCTGTGTCGTCGAAAAGCCGTAGGCCGACGAGGAGCTGACCGCAACGCCGGTTCCCTCGGCCAGTTCGGTCGCGGTCTCCGCAAACGCTTCTGTGTCCCCGGCGACGGCCTCCTCGTCGACCGTGCCGGTTTCGATCGCACGGACGGCCTCCTCGCCCAGCACGTAGACGACGTGGATCGATGCATCGTATTTTTCGGCGATTGTAACGGCGTACTCGATCGCGGTGACCGATTCGTCGCTGCCGTCGACCGGGACGAGGACCGTCTCGACGGTGAGTGACTCGCTCATACTCTTCATCTATTGTGCCACATCAAAAACCCACCTCTCATAGGGAATCCCGTAGTCAACCGATGGTTTCACTCTCGGCCGATCCTCACCGGTCGATTGACGAACAGAAAACCCGCGAGCCTCTACGAGAGTCCCTGTCAATGGGTGGGTTTATCCTCCCGGCCGCGGTACTCCCGCCTATGTTCGATACCGTCGTCATCGCTACCGACGGCTCAGAGAGCGTCGAGCGCGCCGTCGGCGTCGCACTCGACTTCGCCTCGCGCTTCGAGGCGACCGTCCACGCGCTGTACATCGTCGACGCCACCGAGGTCGGCTCCTCGCCGGAAGGGCTACAGGACGATCTCTCCGAGGCCCTCGAAAAACAGGGCGAGCGCGCACTCGGTGAGATCGAAACACACAGCGCCGAGGTGATCACGAGCGTCCGCGAGGGGCGTCCCGTCGTCGAGATCAGCGAGTACGCCCGCGAGCACGACGCGGATGTCGTCGCCACCGGCACCCGCGGTCGCCACGGCGAGAACCGCCTGCTTCTCGGAAGCGTCGCAGAGGGCGTCGTTCGCACCTGTCCCGTACCCGTCCTCACCGTCCGCCAGCTCGAAAATCGTGCGGAGGACACCACCGCCTGATCGCACAAAAACCGAAATCGCGGTGAAGCCGGAACCGGGGACC
>JADFQH010000317.1 GCA_022561895.1 Methanobacteriota archaeon
GATAGTGGTTCGGTTACTGAACAGAGTATCTAAACAGCAATACTGAGACTACTCGACGGTAACGCTTTTTGCGAGATTTCGTGGTTTGTCGATCGGCCGTCCGAGGAGTCGTGCCGTGTAGTACGAGACGAACTGAAGCTGGACGTTCGCAAGCAGTCCGCTGAGATCCGGGTGGGTGTCGGGAATCACCAGCACCTCGTCCGCGAACGCCGCCGTCCCCTCGCTTGCAGTGATCGCAATTATCTCTGCACCACGTGCCTGTGCTTCCTTTGCGTTCGTGTGGGTTTTATCGTCGTGTTTGCCATCGAACAGCGCAAAGACCGGTGTGCCGGGTGTGATCAGTGCGAGTGGACCGTGTTTGAGTTCGCCCGATGCAAAGCCCTCTGCGTGCTCGTAGGTGATCTCCTTGAACTTCAAGGCCCCTTCGAGCGCCACCGGGTGCTGGAGGCCGTGTCCGATGAAGAAGTAGGCGTCGCGGTCGCTGTAGTTCGAACTGAGTGCCTCGGCGCGCGAGGTCCGGATCACCTCCTCGATCTGGTCGGGCAACACCGAAAGATCCCGAAGCAGCGTTCCGAGATTCTCGCGACCATCCCCACCATCGACATCCTGTTTGAGACGTTCTGCGAGCAGCGTGAGCGTCACAACCTGCGAGGAGAACGTCTTGGTGGCGGCAACGCCGATCTCGGGACCGGCTCGAATGTAGAGCACCTCGTCCGCCTCGCGGGCAACGGTCGAGCCGACCACGTTCGTGACTGCGAGCGTCCGCGCACCGGCAACACCCGCCTGCCTGAGCGCCCCGAGCGTGTCCGCGGTTTCCCCGCTTTGTGTGACCGGGACGACGAGCGTCCCTGCGGGGTCCGGAATCCGACCGGTAAACTCGCTCGCACGCGAAACACGAACACGAACGTTCGCCTCCTCTAACAGTCGCGCACCGTAGAGTGCCGCGTGGTAGGACGTTCCACAGGCGACGAAATGCACCTCGCTTACGTCCGAAAAACAGCCACGCGGAAAGCCTTCGAGATGGATTGCGGGTTCTTCGGGATCGATCCGGCCACGAATCGTATTCGAGAGGGACTCGGGCTGATTCTCGATCTCCTTTAACATGTAATGTTCGTAGCCGCCCTTCCCCGTTTCCTCGGGATCCCAGTCGACGGTGTCGATCTCGCGCGTGATCGGATTCCCGGCTACGTCGGTGATCGAAAGCGAGCCGCTTTCGACGGTGACCATGTCGCCGTCTTCGAGGTAGATCACTTCGTCGGTGAACTCGAGAAACGCCGGAACGTCGCTCGCCAGATAGTACGCATCGTCGTGCAGACCGACGACGAGCGGCGATCCCTGTCTAGCCGCCCGGACGGCCTCCTCGCCTTCGATCATGAGCGCAATGGCGTAGCTTCCTTCGAGACGTTCGATCGTCTTTCTGAACGCTCCGTCGGTATCGAAACCCGCATCGAGATACCGTTCGACCAGATGCGGGATCACTTCGGTGTCGGTATCGCTGGTAAACAGGTAGCCCATCTCCGCTAACTCCGAGCGGAGGGACTCGTAGTTGGAGATGATGCCGTTGTGGACGACCGCGACATCACCGGACGCACTCGTATGCGGGTGGGCGTTTGCGTCGGTCGGCGGGCCGTGTGTGCTCCAGCGAGTGTGGCCGATCCCGGCGATTCCTTGCGGAAGCTCTCGTGCGAACCCGCCGGTGAGATCGCTTATTTTGCCGGCTCGTTTTCGGACGATGAGATCCGTCCCGTTCTGAATTGCAAGCCCTGCCGAGTCGTATCCACGGTATTCGAGGTTTTTGAGACCAGTCAGTACGGTGTCGACGGCGTCGTCGGACCCAACGCAAGCGATGATTCCACACATCTCAGTTCACCTCGCATCGAATGGAGGGCTGTCGTTGTCTCGTCTCGACGGACCGATAGTTGTGTATCATGATTGGAAATACTTACAGGGGGGCAAGTAGTTGAGTTCTGTCCGATAGAAGTTCTCTTGTGGGCATTACTATACGCAGACTAAAATCCTGCTGGCCCACCGAAAATCGAGTCAGTTTGAGATCATATTGTGGATCTCATTGAATACGCAACAGACGCAGTAGAAGCCGAGAAATCATTGTTTCCGCGATTTAGCGACGCGGTAATGCACTGATCGCAAACAGCTTAGAGGACGCACGCCGTCCCTTACTGTCCTCGGCACAGATCTCGCGACGTCGTACAGTTGAGACAGCGTCTAATGCGGTTCTGGTTGTCGCCGAACACGCGCGCGAACTGGGGTGTGACGAAGCTATCACAGTTCGAACAGCGGGTGTCGGCCAGCCGATCCCCCTCCGTGTGTGGAACAGTCCCATCCATCGTTAGCGGGACACGTCGCTCGGATCGCTCTTTATTATCGCCCATCTAACTCGTTTCGACGACCCTTCCTCACGGCTCCGAGCCGTCGTTTGATACGTACACTTCATCAGCCGCTCCGAGAAAGATAATGTTCTCCCGACCGATCGTCAGTTTCGTGATTTCGTCTCGATCAGCCATTCCTGAAAGGAGACGGCTTACCTTCGCCTTCGACCAGTCGGTGCTGTCGACGATCTGTGACTGTTTCATTCGACCACCGTTCGAAGCCAGCAGTCTGAGGATCCGTTCCTCGTCGGTCAGTGCAGGATCATCGTCAAACGCATCAAGAGATGAGTCGCCGATAGGCGTCGCGGGCGGCGTCCACGAGGGCTCCGTCGGCGTATCTACCTGTTCGTCGTGGGCTCGAGCGCGCGAGAGCGCCATGCCCGCAAGAATTCCACCCAACAACCCGACCAGTAGGGCGATCATACAGTCGACACCGGACGTGAACTGTAGCAGACTCACGGTGTCGACTGTAGTTGGTAGGAGCCAAGTGACATTATTCAGTGAACGATCTAACTGGCTCGCAGACGACAGCATTACGCTTCCGAGTCCGATACCGGCGTATCCAGAGTGCGAACAGCGAGCTGGCTCGAACGTGGATCGGCTCGTGGTAGTCCGGGAAACAGTCGTGAACGTCGAAATCATCGTACTTTGTATCGGGTCAGTTCTCCGACCATCGAACGAATCCTACCGTGACAACGGTGTACATTACCGTGATCAAGGTCGCAAGTCCAAGGCTGCTGAACGGAACCGTCCCTAACCATGCGAGACCGATGAGGACGATGCTGAGGGCAGTCGCTCCGCCGTAATACTGCGTCCATTTCGTATCTGCAGCGGCTCTTTCCGAGTCGTCAGCCCCGTTGAGATAGTGTGCTACCTGATCTGCAAGCGGCGTGCGTTCGACCACCCCTCGGCTTCGGTTGTATGTGATCAGATCGAAATCAGCGAGCTTCG
>JADFQH010000318.1:0-558 GCA_022561895.1 Methanobacteriota archaeon
CCTTCTCGCCCACCTCGCGCACGTCGCACGCGACGCCGCTGGCGACCACGAGCAGGTAGGCCTTGATCAGGGCCTCCTTGTCGAACTCGGGCTTCGCCTCGACGACCGTGTGGCCAAGCCCCTTGACCACCTCGATGGTCGCGTCGAGGGTCGACTCCTGCGAGCGATCGTAGAGCATTGCAGCGGGATGGACACTGATGAGTATTTTTCGAGACTGGCCGTCGATCCGGTGTTCCTCGACCGTGCCTGCTTCCTTTGTCACCGCGACGTCTCGCTCCAGAAGGTGTTCCGTCGGAACCTTCCCGACGGTCATGATCAGGTTGGGATCGACGAGTGAAATCTCGCGTTCGAGATAGCTCTTACAATTGTCGAGCTCTTCCTTGGTCGGGTCGCGGTTTTCGGGCGGGCGACACCGCACGCAGTTCGTGATGCGCACCTCCTCGCGGGGGATCCCGTGTTCGCGGAGCTTTTCGTCCAACTGCGTTCCGCTTCGCCCAACGAACGGTTCGCCTTCTCTGTCCTCCTGTTCGCCCGGAGCCTCCCCGACGATCAGCAGGT
>JADFQH010000318.1:568-3337 GCA_022561895.1 Methanobacteriota archaeon
GTCTGAATCAGGCGGAGAGAGGCCAGCGGGCCGTCCACCTCCCTGGCCAGCTCCGTGCGCTTCAGGGGCACGAACTGGCGTTGTTCCCTTTCCCGTGGGCCGGTGCCGTTGACGATCTGTGAGCGTCCCTCGACGAGCGCCGGACACCGGGTACATTCCGTCACCCGAACCCCGTCCATGTTCTCCATACAGGTACTTTGAAAGCGGACTACAAATCCTCTCGGAACCGATCGGCCGCCCGTGCGGCCAATCGAGCGACTCGAAGCGGTTCGGGTCGCGGGCCTCCCTCAGGTGTGGTCGCTGAAAGCAGCGTCGTCGCTTCCTCCCTATCGATCCCGACGTCCCGCCAGTACAGTTCACGACCCGCGATTTCGATTCGCTTTCGAGGAGGCTGGCGCTCGTAGATCCCGAATCGCCGGTCGAGCTCCTCGCCCGAAAACGCCTCCTCAAGGGGGGCTCCGAGCCCGCTACTCTCCTCGAAGCCCACCGAACAGACCGGGCGGTCGATCCGGTCGTAAATCGCGTGGAGATCGAGGAGATTGTACCACGCGGGCGCGATCCCCGAGAGAAGGAGATACTGAACGTCCTCGCGTCCGAGGGTCGAGAAAAGTTCGATGATGGCGTCGGTCCCATCGAGTCCGCCGATGGTGAGCGAGCCGAAGACGACACCGTCGACACTGCGATCGAGGCGGACAACGACACCGGCGAGCGTGCTCGGTTCGCCCGGCGATCGATCGCCGGCGTATGATTCGGCGATTCCAAGTACTCGCGTCCCGGATTTCACTCGTCGTCCTTGATCTCTTCGAGCCGGGAGAGGAGTTCGTCGTTCGACGCGCCGTTGTCGAACGTCATGGACCCATCGTGGGTGTTTTGGTTCGTGTCGACACCGTTGTCCTCGAGGTCGGTGTCGTAGTCCTGGTTCTCCTGTTCGGATTCATCGTAGCTCCCAAAGCCCATACAGGAAACATGGCAGCCAGTCACTAAAAATCCACGCCGCCTGAACTATTATGCGATCCGGCCCCGATGGTGTGGTATGGCCGTCTACAACCTGACCGAGGAGGCAGACACGTTCACCTGCAACGTCTTTCTCGTTGTTGGCGAGCAAACCACGCTCATCGACGCCGGAGCTATGCCGGGGATCGTCGAGAGTATCCGAAAGCACACGGACGATCTCGACCGGGTGGTCCTCACCCACCAGCACGGCGATCACGTCGATCAGCTCGATAGGGTGGTCGAAGCGTTCGGTCCCGACGTGTACGCCTACGCCGACCACCCCCACAGAACCCACGAACTGGCCAGTGGCGACAGGATAGAGATCGGCGACGAGGAGTGCGAAGCGATCCACTCGCCGGGCCACGCCGACGACCATCTCGCGTTCGTGAGCGGGACGACGATCTACGGCGGCGACGTCGTGGTCCACGACGACGGCGCGTTCGAGGGCGGTAGCTTCGGACGGACCGATATGGCCGGCCAGTCGCGAGAGGAACTCATCGAGAGCGTTCGACGAATCCTCGATCGCCTGCCCGAGGGCGTCGAGCACATGTACTCGGGCCACGGCGGGGAGTTTCACGGGGATGTCCGCGAGGTGATCGAGACGGCGCTCGAACGGGCCGAACGCCGCGAGCCGAAGTATCCCGAGTGACTGGGTAGCCTTTTATGCGGCCGGCCCGCGAACGGGTTGGCATGGAGATCACTGACGCCACCGGCGACGACGCCGAAGCGATCAGAGGGGTTGCACAGCGGTCGATGGAAGCCTCGTATGCGATTAGCCCCGACACGCTCGAAGCGATCTTGGAGGCGCAGTTCAACCCCGACCGGCTCGCTGCGATCGCGGATGACGACGGACACCTGCTGCTCGTCGCGAAGGATGGCGGCGAGGTCGGGGGGTTCGTCGAAGCCGAGATCGATGGTGAAAAGGGGACCCTGACGTGGCTGCACGTCGCCACCGAGTTCCGCGGCATGGGGATGGGGTCGGGCCTGTTCGAGGCCGCGCGCGAGCGCCTCCACGACGAGGGAATCGAAAGCGTCCGTGCGCGCGAACTGGCCGATAACGCCGAAGGACAGGGCTTTTTCGAGTACTTCGGGTTCGAGGAGGCAGAACAGGACCGCGTCGAGATCGCGGGCGAGGACCTCGTCGTCGAGATCTTCGCCGAAAGCGAAGCGGAACTCGACGGCGAGGACGAAACCGAAAGCGAACCGCAAGAAACGGTCGACACCGAGGATGGTACAGTATATATCGACCGAAACGAGGAGCTGCCCGGCGAGAGCGGGCCGTTTTTCGTCGCCTACACCGACGAGAGCTACGACGAACAGTACGGCTTTTACTGTGGCAACTGCGAGTCGCTGGTCGAGGCCGTCGACAGCATGGACCGCATCGAGTGTGGGACCTGTGGCAACCTGAACAAACCCGACGAATGGGACGGCGGCTATCGTGTCTTCCTGGGAGCCGATCCCTCCGCTGGCGAGTCGCTGCGAGCGGAGTACGATCGCTACCGGAGCGCCGAGTCCGCTGGGGGCACGAAGCTCACAGAGGCGGAGATGCGTCGGCTGCTGGGGCGCGCGATGGACCTGTGGGCGTCGGCGCGGTCACTGTTCTAGGACTGCGGCGCATCTTCCGCCCGATGTAGACGACCCATTCACCGCGGCGGTCAAGGTCGTAGTCCACACGTATCTGGGTGATCGGCTCGGGGTGCAGCCTGCGTGGCTTGCGCTTCGGCCATAGTCGCCGGAACGTCTGATACAGCGCTTGGTCCTCACGCACGAGCAACG
>JADFQH010000319.1 GCA_022561895.1 Methanobacteriota archaeon
CGAGGACCCCCAGATCGAGCGGCAGGGCGAGTTCGAAAATCGCTCCTGAGGGATTCATCACCAGTGGAACCCCGAAACTGTCGGCGTTCTCCAGCAAGCAGTTAGAGGGGGTGATTACGAGCGCTACAGGGAGTTCGCCGAGCTGATCAACGACCAACACGAGGAGCTCCAGACCTTAAGAGGACTGTTGGAGTTCGATTCCGAAGGGAGGGAATCGATTCCGATAGAGGAGGTCGAGCCGGTCTCCGAGATCGTTACCCGCTTTTCGACCGCGGCGATGAGCCTGGGGAGTCTCTCGCCCGAAGCCCACGAGAACAACTCGATCGCGATGAACCGGATCGGCGGGAAGTCAAACACCGGCGAGGGTGGCGAGCCTCCAGAACGGTTCGGTACGGAAAAGGCGTGTAACGTCAAGCAGGTTGCCTCGGGTAGGTTCGGCGTCACCAGCGAGTACCTCTCTTCGGCCGAGGAGATCCAGATCAAGATGGCCCAAGGAAGCAAACCCGGCGAGGGTGGCCATCTCCCCGGCGAGAAGGTGAACGAGATGATCGCAAGCGTTCGGTATGCGACCCCTGGAGTGGGGTTGATCTCGCCGCCGCCGCTTCACGACATCTACTCGATCGAGGACCTGAAACAGCTGATTCACGATCTGAAGGCCGCAAACGAGGACGCGGATATCAACGTCAAGCTCGTCGCTGAGGCCGGAATTGGAAACATTTCGGCCGGTGTTGCGAAAGCCAACGCCGACGTGGTCCATATCTCGGGTCATTCCGGCGGGACCGGTGCTTCGCCCCGAACCTCGATCAAACACGCCGGCCTCCCGTGGGAGCTCGGACTCGCGGAGGCAAACCAGATGCTGCACGCCACGGGCCTTCGCTCGCGGATTCGGGTTTCTGCGGACGGTGGCATGAAAACTGGGAGGGACGTGGCGGTTGCCGCTCTACTAGGGGCCGAGGAGTACGTCTTCGGGACCGCGCCCTTGGTGACCTCGGGCTGCGTGATGGCCCGCCAGTGTCACAACAACACCTGTCCGGTCGGGGTCGCTACACAGGCGATGAAGCTGCGCGAGCGCTTCCCCGGCGAACCCGACAACGTCATCAACTACATGACGTTTATTGCGGAGGAGCTGCGCGAGATCATGGCCGAACTGGGCTTCGAAACGATTGAAGGGATGGTTGGACAGGTCGAGTGTCTCTCCCAGCGAACGGACGTTACCCAACCCAAAGCGAAGAAGCTCGATCTTTCGACCATCCTCGCGCCGCTTGCGGGCGACGAGCACACGAAGACGATGGAACAGACCCACGAGATAGACGAACAGCTCGATCGCGAGCTGATCGAGGAGGGGGAAGCCGCACTCTCGGATGGGGAGCCGGTCGCGCTTGAAACCGAGATCTCGAACGTGGATCGGGCGGTCGGTGCGATGCTCTCGAATCGCGTTTCGAAGCTGTATGGAGGAGAGGGACTCGCGGATGATACGATCTCGGTCGGACTCTCAGGCACTGCGGGCCAGAGCTTCGGAGCGTTTCTCGCGCCGGGGATCTCGATGCATCTGACCGGCACGGCGAACGACTACGTCGGCAAGGGGCTTTCGGGCGGGAAGCTCGTGATCGATACGCCCGAAAACGCGGGCTACCGCGCCGAAGAAAACATCGCGATCGGCAACGTCGCGCTGTACGGCGCGACGAGCGGCGAACTCTACGTCAACGGCCAAGCAGGCGAGCGATTCGGCGTTCGGAACTCGGGCGTGAAGGCAGTCGTCGAAGGCGTCGGCGACCACGGCTGTGAGTACATGACCGGTGGCGTCGTCGCCGTGCTGGGCGAAACAGGCAAAAACTTCGCCGCCGGGATGAGCGGCGGGGTCGCCTACGTGCTGGACGCCGACGGCGAGTTCGAAGGTCGAACGAACACCGGCATGGTGACGCTCTCGTCGGATCTCTCGGACCGTGATGAACGCATGCTCCGGAGACTGATCGAGAACCACGCCACCTACACCGACAGCGAGCGCGCCCGCGCGATTCTTGACGAATGGGAGACCTACGTCGAGGAGTTCGTGAAGGTCATGCCCGACGCCTACCACGAGGTCTTAGAGCAGGGTGCAGAGGACGTCAGAGACTCCCCGCCCGCCCGAGCCGAAGCGGTCGATACGGTCGCCACCCACGGCGCGAGCGCCGACTGAAATGACTATCAACTTTCGATAACGTTCCCGATTTTTCACCCGTTGTTACTGTGTGCCCTGTTATCACTTCTTCGGCAAGATTCATGTCTTCAAGCGATCTAAAGCGGATATACAGGAGTTAGTGAGCAACAGCAGATGAAGTTCGAAAATACATCAAAGTTAAAGAATTTTGGATTGTTTCTCGTCGTCGCGTTAGTCTGGGGTGCGTCGTTTCCCGCGATTACCATCGGTCTCGAATCACTGCCACCAGTGTTTTTCGCGGCGCTGCGCTATGACATCGCGGCGGTGTTGCTGTTCGGGTACGTCGCGTACACGGGTGTCGCGTGGCGACCCACGAGATACGACGACTGGAAACTGATCGGCCTTGGTGGAATTTTGCTGGTCGGCGCGCACTTTGCACTGCTGTTCTCGGGCCAACAGTACGTCACCGGTGGGGTGGCTTCGATCGTCATGAGCCTCTCTCCAGTGCTGACGCCGGTGTTTGCGAAATTGCGGCCGTTCCGCGGTGTTCGCCGGTCGGTCCGTTGCGTAAACTAAACGTGACGGGAAGCCAGCCAGGAATTTGTTGCCGGTCATTACGCATGTTTCGAAACTCGGATTTCTATCACCGGTTCTTCAAAATTGGGTTCTGTGTCACCGTTCTGGTTTTCGCCGCGCCGTCCGGGGCAGCCGCGCAACCGGCTGCCGAGAAGCCGCCCGCCGGCGCGGAGATCAAAGTCTCGGTGAAACGCTTGATCCGCGATCTCGGATCGAGTTCGCGGCGGGTGCGGGTGCGGGCCGAACGCGAACTATTCAAACTCGGGCCGCGCGTCCTGCCGCTGCTTCCTCCGCCGGAATTGGTTCCTACGGTTTCGGTTCGCGAAGCGGTGCGGCGGGTGCGGATTCGTTTAGAGCGGTCCGCCGCACGCGATTCCGTCAAGCCGTCGTTTGTCGTCTTGAAGGGCGAGCAGACTTTGCGGGAAGTGCTACAATCCGTCGTTCGGCAGACGGGGAACCGCATCGATTTCACACGATTGCCACGCGAACTGCTCGCGCGCCGTGTCGCCATGAAAGCGAAACGCAGGACGTTCTGGTCGATCGTCGGCGAGTTATCCCGCGGCAACCG